>CAMYND010000013.1 GCA_947259645.1 Thermodesulfovibrionia bacterium
TTCAGACTCACCCACTGTTATGTTCCGTTTCGACATTTCGTAAAACGCTGAGAGCGGATCATGCGCCGGTTTATCAAAACTGAACTCAATAACTTCGTTATCACGGATGTTCCGAAAGGTGACCTTTTGCGGTTTTCCTTCAATACTCTTATGAAACTCACTTACCTTATGCCTTCTGTGTCTGCCCTCCCGGGTATTCAGCACAAATTCTTTTGGGTAGCCGTCTGGATACATAGTGCTCTGGGCCCTGTCGTCCACCTTGTAAAAAAGGGATATGAACGGGGCTGATGTAGCATGGGTTTTGACAATTATATTATCAGGAGAAACAGTATATTCAAGGACCGCCTGTCCAGCCTTGATCCCAGACCAGTATATGTTATAGGTAAATTTCTTGTGAACTGTTTCTTCTGATTCGGCAGAAAATGACATGCTTAAGGCAGTGAGCAGCGTGAAAATCAGAATGAAAATTTTCTTCTCTTTTATCATAAATGCACCTCTAATGCTTTATAGACTGAATTAATGGAAATGTTTTTCATACATGCGAGATCCGTGCAGTCTCTTTTCCGGCATGGCCTGCAGGGAGTTGAGCTCTGAAGGACTGACAGCTTTGTATCTGTTTGCCACCCGTAGGGCCCTGTTTTTATCGGATCGGTTGGACCAAAAATGGCCACTACTGGTTTGCCCAGTGCAGCCGCAATATGCATGGGGCCGGTATCGTTGCTGACCACTGCTGATGCTCCTGATAGTAAGGCGACAAGATCTTTTAGTTCTGTTTTTCCGCACAGGTTAATATTCTTATTGGAAACGGTTTTATTTTTTTTCTTTATAGCCCCCTGTTCTGAGGAAGAGTCAGGCCGGAATGCCGGTTTATTGGCGAGACTGTGCAGTATTTTTTTTGCGATTCGGTTGTCTCCCCTGCTGCCAGCAATAACACAGGGTTTGTTGATCTTTGAAATCAGGGCAGCAAAATTATCAGCAGGCCATCTCTTGCTGGACCATCTGGCTGAGGGAATTATCACGACATAGTCTGTTACCCCGCTGAGCAGTTCTTTAACCCTCTTTTCCGCTTCCCTGTCAACATGGAGGGGGAATTCCGCTTTTCCTGCCTTGGCGCCGATCGCCTCTGCAACGGCAAGGCACTTGTCCACGGCGTGCAGGTTCTCAGGTACGGTCACCTTTTTGTCATAAAAAAATTTACTGCCCTCGCGCGCCCGCGCAAACCCAACAGTTAGTGTCGAGTCCGTGGAAAAGGCGATGAGACCGCTTCTGAGCAGGCCCTGTAAGTCAATAACCATATCATAATGTTTGGATTTTAATTTTTTTCTGAGAGTTGTTAACTCGGCCACTGTTTCCGGGATTTTTCTTATCTTTTTCCAGGAGTCTTTATTCAGAAGGATAAGGTTCTCAATAAGGGGGTTTCCTTTGAGCAAGCCTTCAAAGTTTCTGCTTAATACCCAGTCGACATGGGCCCCGGCAAAGGAACTTTTGACGGCCTGTAAAAAGGGGAGGGCATGTACTACATCACCCAAAGAACTGGGTTTTATGACAAGTATCTTCATCTGTTTATCTGAATGAGTTACCCATAGGCTGATTAATATCAGATAGTTTAATGAAATACACTGCTGATTATCAATATGCGGGGAGATCAGATTCAAATTATCCTGAACGGGGCTCTTGGAGATACATGACAATGTTAAGCGCTGAATTTGACGGCAAAGCCCCCACTTGTTACGCTATGAGTATGAATGACAAACATGTCCACTACTTTGCGTACGGATCCAACATGCATCCATTCCGCATGCGCAACAGAGTGCCTTCAGCGCTGAACATTGACATTGCGTACCTTGAAAACCATTCTCTCTGTTTTCACAAGAGAGGCTGGAGCGACGGATCAGGAAAATGCAATGCTTTTTTTGCCGGTAGTTCTGATGATAGTGTCATTGGTGTTGTTTACCGGCTGCATGAATCAGAGAGGCATCTCCTGGACAGGTATGAAGGCGTTGGAAATGGGTATGAGATAGCAAATGTAAGGGTGTTTTCCGAGAGCAGGGAATATGCTGCATTTACCTATATGGCTGCTGAATCGCACATTGACGAGGCCATTTCTCCCTATTCATGGTATAAACAGTACGTGGTTCACGGTGCGCTTTACCATAAATTGCCTGATCCATACATTGCAAGGATCAGGGAGGTTGAGGCGATCAGTGACCCGGATCAGGACCGTGCAGAAAAAGAGTTTGCAGTGGTTCGATCTTTTTCAGAGAGCGTTCTGCCGGGCTGACACTTCTTCAGATTCTCTCTGCAGTATCCAGCCAACAGCATCGTCTAAATTTTCTGCTATGTAGGAAGCTGATGAGTCTTCCAGGAGAGGGGTTGATGAAAGTAACACTCCTGTGGCCCCTGCATTATGCGCAAGAAGGACATCTGATTCCTTGTCACCGATAACATAGGACCTTCTGAGGTTGATCCGGTGTCTGAGGCAGGCTTTCCGGATCATCAGGGGTTCCGGCTTTCTGCAGGAACAGCCATCATCGGGATGGTGGGGGCAGTAAAAAAAATCTTCAATCCCAAGCTTTTCCTTCAGGGAGGTGTTCGAATCTTTCACAAACTGCTCGTCTACAATTCCCCGGGCAATGCCGGACTGGTTTGTTATTCCGATAAGCATGAACCCCGCCTTTACCAGCCGGGTCAGGCTCTGTTTTGTTTTTGGAAGGATTACGAGGTTGTCAAAGCTATTCAGGTAATGTTTGTCTTCGATAAGTGTCCCGTCCTTGTCAAGGAATACAGCAGGCTTTTCAGGGATGAGATTCTTAACTGTCTCGAGCACTTCTCCTGCGCTGATGTCAGCCATGCACCTGACGTGGCCTTCAGGGCACTCACGCTCCATACAGGGAGAGCAGGAAAGGCCCTTGGAAATGACCCTGTGACCCTCGCCAACAGGACCTGTGGCAGCGCTCCTGGTTGAACCGAAAATAGCGATGGTCGGAACAAACAGCGCTGAAGACATATGCATGGGTCCGGAATCGTTTGTGACAAAGAGTGTGCATTCTGAGATAAGCGCGGCAAGTTCCCGGAGGCTTGTTTTGCCCGACATCAGCAGGATATCTGAATCAATATTATTCAGACCAGTCTTTTTTGTTTCAGCAATAATTTCGCGGGCAATTTCGACCTCCGCAGCGCTGCCGACAAGAACAACATGGCCCTTTAAATCAGAGATTATTCCCTTTATGAGCTCTGCAAACCGCTCAGGGAGCCATCTCTTTGCAGAGCCGTATGTTGCGCCGGGGTTAATACCGATCAATGGAGACCCATTCCCGGGAAAAGCTGACCTGAGAAGGCTTCTTGCCCATGCGCGTTCCTTATTTGTCAGGTTTATATAAGGCTCGGTCTCAACTGTTTCAATGCTTGCCGAGTTCACAAGGTTCAAGTAATAATAAACCTGATGCTCTTCACGGATACTGTCTGTTACAGGGATCGCACTGGTAAGGAGAAAACCCCGCCAGTCTCTTCTATATCCGATCCTTACAGGAATTCGAGCCAGCCATGTTATGAACGCCGCGTCAAAGGCGTTCTGGAGGAGTATCGCATGGTCGAAGTTGTTCTTTCGAAGCAATTTGGCAAGGCGCAACTTTCCGGCAAGCCCGCTGAACCGCTCTTCATACAGGATTACTTCATCAATATCCGGACTTGCAATAAATATTTCGGCGGTCCATGGTTTTGCAAGAAGGCAGATATGCGCCTTTGGATAAGCTCTTCGGATGGACTTTATTGCCGGTATGGTTAATACAGCGTCTCCAATCCAGTTTACGCCGCGAATCAGTATTCTTTCTGGTGTATCAGCCATGGATGCGGTACCTGATTTATCTGCTTCAGCAAGTTGCTGAAAAATAAATGTTATGAAGTGCCAGACTTTTTATAAACAGTGCCGGAAACTGCCGGCAGGAAGCCGAAACAGGCGGCACAGTATTCGTGAACAGGGAATCAGGGACACAAACTGTTACTTTTTCTTTCCCTTCTTTCCTTTGCTCCCGGTGGTCTTTTTTCTAACGGTTTTTTTCTTCGTGACCTTTTTCTTTGCAGCCTGCTTCTTCGCGACCGTTTTCCTGGCAGGTGTTTTCTTAGTGACCTTCTTCTTAACGGTCTTTTTCTTCGTGGCCTTTTTCCGGGGCTTATTATTGGTTCCCTGCTCACTCTTGAGGGCATCTGCCAGTTCCTTCAGCTCCCGGGCAACAAGAAAATTAAACGTGCCTTTGGGATAGGCACCATCCTTTTTTATCTCACCAGGGGTCTTCCCGGTCAGAATTTCTATCCCGTCTTCAACATTATCAATCGAGTAGAGGTTAAACGTGCCGCTCACTATGGAATCTATAACCTCTTTTCTCAGCATGAGATGCTTTACATTTTTCTCCGGTATTATGACACCATGTTTACCATCGAGACCGTCGAGTTTGCAGAGTTCGAAAAATCCCTCAATTTTCTCATTAACACCACCGATGGGCTGAACATCTCCATGCTGGTTCATTGATCCGGTGATCGCAAATGACTGCTTTATCGGCACGCCCGAGATGCTGCTCAATATCGCGTAGACTTCGGCGCAGGTGGCGCTGTCTCCTTCTACTCCCCCATATAACTGTTCAAAGGTCAGTGATGCCGTCAGGCTGAGAGAATGTCGTGTCGCGTATTTTCCGCCGAGGTATGCGGTGAGAGTCAGTATCGCTTTTTCATGGATCTTGCCGCTCATCTTTGTTTCCCGTTCGATGTTCACTATCCCTGCCCGTCCTGCGTATGTCCGTGCCGTGATCCTCGAGGGTGTGCCGAAACGGTAATCACCAAGGTCAAGCACGGACAGTCCGTTAATCTGTCCAACAACTGAACCTTCCGTAGCAATGAGTATCGTGCCTTCTCTTGTTGCCTCCAGAATTTTCTTCTCTACCTTATTGACGCGGTACCTTCTTTCTTCAAGAGCTTTGTCAACATCTTCAGACGAGACAACTGAGCTTTTGCGATACCGTGACCAGTGGTCTGCCTCTTTGAGCAGGTCCGCGATCTCACTGAATTTTGCGGAAAGCTTCTGCTGGTGCTCGGCAAGTCTGGAGCTGTGCTCGATAACACGCGCAACAGCGTCCCTGTCAAATGCCAACAGGTTTCGTTCTTTGCATTTTGTCTGAATAAAGCTGGCATATTTCAGAGTGTTCTCATCGTTTCTGTCCATACGGTTTTCGTAGTCCGCCTTGATCTTAAAGAGCTCTCTGTACTCTTCGTCAAGGTTATAGAGGAGGTAATACAGGTGCGGGTTTCCGACGAGGATGATTTTGACATTAAAGGGGATTGGCTGCGGTCTGAGCGAGACAGTAGACATGAGGCGGTACTGTTCCCACACATCTTCAATCTTAATTTCCTTTTCCTTTATTGTCCGTTTGAGTGAGTCATAGGAAAAGATATTTTTCAGCAGCTCGAGGGCATCAATCACCAGATACCCGCCATTTGCCTGCTGGAGCGAGCCGGGTTTGATCATCGTGAGATCAGTAGTCGCCACTCCGTACTGAAGTTTGTGCTCAACCCTCCCAAAGAGATTGTAATACGTCGGGTTATTTTCTATGACCACCGGAGCTCCTTCCAAATCCTTGTTGTCAACAAAGGCGTTGACCTTGTATCTCACAAATGAAGGCTCTGACTTTGAAGGCTTCATCATAGGCAGTGCCTGGGGCTGCTCCTCCTGGGGCTTAAAGTCATCGAGATGTTCGAGGATGTCCTCTTTTACCTCGTTCAAATAGCTGGTTATCTCATCATTGTCTTTATATTTATTGTTAATCTCATCTATTCTGTGGCCGATCGCGGAAAGTGTTGCCTGCCTTTCCAGGTCTTTCATCACCTCCCTGATCTTTTTCTCCTCTTCCCTGACCACCCTGATCGCGTCGTCAAGTTTTTCCTGAAGCTCCTTGCCGATCGTTTCCACTTTCTTTTTCACCGTTGGCTCAAGGGCCTCGTACTCCTCTTCACTCAAGGTTTCTCCTGTTGTTTTTACCGGGACGAGGGCTAGCCCGCTCACTGATTTCCGGAGAGTGAAGTCCTTGCTCTTCGCTTCTTTTTCGAGATCGGTAAAATACTTCTTCTGCTTTTGCTGAAAATCTTCCAGTATTTTTGTCCGCTGTTTTTCGTACTCCTTTGACTCGAATATCTTTGGTATTTCCTGACGAAGTTCTGTGATGACCTCCTCCATCTCTTTCCGGAACTGTGATCCTGTTCCGGAAGACAGGCTGATGGCCCTCGGAATGTCCTGGTGCTTGAAGTTGTGCACATAACAGAAATCAGGAGGGACGGACTCTTTCTTTGCCTTGTCGTTCAGAATGGACTTTATCGTGGTCAATTTACCCGTGCCGCTTTCGCCGAGGATATAAATATTAAATCCATGGCTGTCAATTCCGAGGCCAAAATCCAGTGCGCTCAGAGCTCTCTGCTGTCCGATTGTTTCCTGCAGGGAAGATATGTCATCAGTAGTCTTGAAAGGGAGCTGAGAAGGCTCACAGCAGAAGTAGAGTTCGTCTTGCTCGATTTTTCTTAACATAGGTTGACCTCCGGAATTAATGCAATGTTTAAATGTTCGTAATCGTAATAATGAAAAAAATAAGAGTTGTTCACATTATATCGTTGATCTATAGCCATGACAAGTGTTTTTTTGTTTTTGTAGAGCGTTGTGAAGGTGTGAGAGGGTGTAATCAAGGTTTTTCGTGACAGTCAGAGAGAGCTTTTTTTGTGCCCTGAGGGACTTTCAGCCTCTGGGGTGATGTTTCTTGTGAACTTTAATCAGTCTTTCCGGAGTGACCTTGGTATATATCTGTGTCGTTGATATGTCAGTGTGGCCGAGCATTTTCTGCAATGCCCTCAGGTCAGCACCGCCCTCAAGAAGGTGGCTGGCAAAACAGTGCCTCAATGTGTGCGGGGAAACCCGGATGGACAACTCGTTTGAATATTTTTTAATGAGCTGCCAGAGACGCTGCCTGGTCATAGGTTTGCCGCCTTTTGCAAGAAACAGAAACGGGCTTGTTCTTTTTCTCAGAAGCTGGGGCCGCGACTCTGAAATATATTTTTTTACTGTGTCAAGAGCGGTTTCATTCATCGGGACGACCCGCTCTTTGGAGCCTTTTCCGATTATCGTAATAAAACCGGCCTCAAAATTAATGTCGCCCATCTTGATATGAATGACCTCACTTGCCCTCAAACCCGAGGAATAGATCATTTCCAACATTGCCCGGTCACGGAGCGAAAGCTTTTTGCCTTCTGGCTGGTTGAGAAGAGAAGAGACCTCGTCAATGCCGACAATCCTGGGAACGCGCTTCCAGCCCCTGGGTGTTGAAACATTTTCAACGGGATCTTCCTGGAATATTCCTTCTAACAGCATGAACCTGCAGAACCCGCGAAGGGCAGCGATATTTCTGGCCAGTGTTGCTGACTGGTTCCCTGCATCGCGGAGATGGCTCAGGAAATCAGTCACGTCACTTCTCTGGAATTCAGTCAGGGATCTGCCGGACTTGTCGAGAAAGTGCTTGAATTTCCGGATATCTCTCCTGTAGGCTTCCAGCGTGTTCAGAGAAAGCCCTTTTTCAACACTCAGGTAATTCAGGAATTGTTCAAGGGGAGCGGACATTTATTTGAGGATACCTTATAGATAATGGCAGGCGCAAGATTTTTTTATTATTCTGTGGTTATGGAAGGCCACAACAGAGAAGAGTAAATCACTGATGAACTGATACAAACACTTCAGGGGCTGGATATAGTTATGGTTGCAGCTGATTTTATATCTGTGTTAGATTAATTAACAGCTGGCTATGATGAAATTGAGGAGAGATATTCTGCCTGACTTGTGATATCCCTCAGCCGATTATGCAGTAAATAGAGAAATATGTTCTATTTTTTTACATTAAACATCATAGCCAATGTGCCCATAATTAGTGCCTTAGAGGCATTGATACCACAAAATATTGTGACTCACCCCTTTTAGTGATTTTTCTCTTGACAACCCCTTGACAACCCCCATATACTTTGTAAGTGGGAGAAATTCCCACTAAGTGCCTGAATGTGGAGGAAGGTGTTGGAGTTTTTAGGAAAACATTATAATTCTCTTGATGCAAAGGGGCGGCTGATTATTCCGGCGCCTTTTCGCGAAAGCCTTGCCTCGGCTGACAGTGCAACACTGGTCGTGACAAATGATGTTTTTGATAAATGTCTGTGCGCCTATTCAGCAGCAGAGTGGAGACAGCTGGTGGAAAAGGTGAGGGCCCTTCCTCAATCGTCGGATGCCATGAAGTTTTACCTGAGGAGGGTCATCGGTTCTGCAGTTAAATATGATATTGACAAACAGGGGAGGATTCTTGTTTCTCCCGCCCTCAGAAGGGATGCCGGATTAAACAGTGAAGTTGTGCTGGTCGGTCTCGGGAGCAGAATTGAGATCTGGGACAAACAGGAGTATGAAGGAGTAACCGAACCGTCCGAAACTGAGAAGGATGCCTTTAAAGAGGCTTATGATCAGCACGGATTATAAATGGAAATAGCACATATCCCGGTGATGCGGGAGGAGGTCTTGGAGGCTTTGAACATAAGAGAATCAGGGGTATATGTTGATGCAACCGTTGGTCTCGGAGGACATGCCGAGGGGATTCTCCAGCGGGCTTCAGACTGCACGCTGATCGGAATCGACCGTGATGACAGGGCCCTTGCAATTGCCCGGGAGCGGCTTTCACAATACCGGAACGTCCACCTTGCAAGAGACAGGTTTTCCAATATGAAAGATCTGGCCAATACCCTCGGATACGAAGGAGTTGATGGAATTATTCTGGATGCCGGTGTCTCTACATTGCATTTGAAGTCCGAAGGCAGCGGTTTCAGTTTCCTTAAAGACGAGCCTCTTGATATGAGAATGGACCGCAGAGAAAAACTGACAGCAGCGGACGTTGTCAATAAATATTCTGAAAAAGACCTTGCAGACCTGATCTGGAAGTATGGTGAAGAAAGACGCAGCAGAAGAATAGCGCGGGGAATCTGTTATGCCCGGCAGAAACAATCTATAAAATCCTGCAAGGTCCTTGCCGGCATAGTTGCAAAATCAGTTGGCCGAAGCGGCAGAATACATCCGGCCACGCGGACATTTCAGGCCCTGAGAATCGAGGTCAATAGTGAGTTAACCGAACTCGCTGCCGCAATGGATTCAGGTTATCAACTTTTAAATGCCGGGGGGCGGTACTGTGTGCTTTCCTATCATTCTCTCGAGGACAGGATTGTAAAGAATGCGTTTAAAGAACTTGCAAAAGAAAAAATATTCAACATTATAACGAAAAAACCTCTTGTTCCGGGAGCAGAGGAACGAAAGATAAATCCTTCGTCCAGAAGTGCAAAATTGAGAGTGGGAGAAAAGATATGAGCAGAAGGAGAGTCAGGAACCATAAAGGAAAGGGAGCATTTCTGAGAGTTGGGTGTGCGCTGTATCTGGGCTTTTGCCTCTTTGCAACTGTATGGTTAAAGGCTGCTGTTGTGAATCTTGAGTATGAACTTGGAGAACTTGGCTGGCAGCGTGCAGACCTTATTAGTGATACCAAAATGCTCAGTGCGGAGAGAGCGAACTTTTACTCGTCGGAGAAAATAGAAAAAGTCGCGTTAAAGCGCCTGGATATGAGAATGCCGGAACGAGACAATGTCTACTTTGTAAGAAGAACAGCGGAAGCCGGCCCGCACAGGGCATCAATGAAATAATGTTAACCCTCATGACGGGATGATGTGCTCTGAAATATGAAACGTATAGTCTTTTGGGATGAGGAGTAGGGAAATAATCAGCGACCGGAAGGAGTCGGCCGGCGTATATGAGGTATAACGAATATGTCACGAAGGAGGCAGGAAAGCCTATACACAAAGAAGCTCTGGGATGAGAATCCGTCAGAGATACCATTGAAGAAAAGCAGGAAGAGGGCTGTTGTACTGGTTACGGCAATTTTATTTGCCTTTGGGGTCATAACACTGCGTCTTATTGGTCTGATGGTCATCGACCATGACAAGTTATCCGAGCGCGCGGAACAGCAGTATATCAGGGAGCAGACACTGCAGCCCCAGCGAGGGGTTATCTGGGACAGGAAAATGCGGGAAATGGCCGCCAACCTTGAGGTTGAGTCCCTCTATGCGGTGCCGTTAAAAATTAAAGATACGAGACATCTCTCAAGGAAACTCGCTCCATTAATAAAGATATCATCAAAGAAACTCAACAAGACCCTCCTGAAGAAGAAGCAAAAAGAGTTTATCTGGCTTGAAAGGAAAATGGATAAGGCCGGGGCCCGGAAAGTGGCTGAAATGAAGGACAGGTTCTCTTACGGGGGGCTTGGCTTTCTCTCTGAAGCAAAGCGTTATTATCCGAAGGGCTATACCGCATCACATTTAATGGGGTTTACCAATATAGATAATGTAGGTATTTCTGGCCTTGAACTGCACTATGATGACTACCTCAAGGGAGAGGTGAGCAGCGTGTCTGTCAACAGGGATGCCAGGGGCAGAAGTCTTTCAGGAGGCATTAAAGACCCTGTCCCCGGGAACAACCTGGTATTAACCATTGACGAGGGGATCCAGTATATCGTCGAGCGGGAACTGGCCGGCGTGATGAAGGAAAGGAAAGCCAAAGCTGCTGTTGCGATCATGATGGATCCTGCCACCGGCGAGATTCTGGCAATGGCAAACAGGCCGACATATGACCCCAACCATGCGGGAACCTTTGAGTCCTCCGCAAGGCGAAACAGGGCAATAACAGACCTCTTTGAACCGGGATCTACCCTTAAGGCGGTGCTCGCTGCAGCGGCACTTGAAGAACGTGTTGTTGCCCTTAACGAGGTCTTCGACGTATCAAAGGGATTTATCGTTGTGGGCGGGAAGCCTGTTCGCGATGTTCACAAAAGTGAAAAGCTTACCTTTCAGGAAGTCATGCAGAGGTCATCCAATGTAGGTGCGGTCCAAATAGGCCTGAAACTCGGAAGCAGTAACTACTATAAGTATCTCAGGGGATTTGGGTTTGGAGAAAAATCAGGCATTGATTATCCCGGCGAAGTCAAGGGGATTCTCAGGGGTATCGACCAATGGTCAGGAACTTCAATAGCGGCCCTTTCGATCGGTCAGGAGATAGGAGTGACACCCCTGCAGGTTCTCCGGGCCTACGCGGCTATTGCGAACAGGGGCGCAGTGATGAAGCCCTATATAGTGTCTGACATAATTTCCCCTTCAGGCGAAGTCATTAAACGGGTCAGCCCTGAAATTGAGAGACAGGTTGTTTCAGCTGAGACAGCAGAAACAGTAACGGACATATTGAAAATGGTAGTCGAAGAAGAAGGCACCGCACGAAAAGCATATATAAAGGGAAACCTTGTTGCCGGCAAGACAGGCACTGCCCAGGTATTTGACCATAAGGCAGGGCGATATTCCAGGAAGAAGTTTGTCAGTTCCTTTGTGGGGTTTGTGCCGGCTGATAATCCTAAGCTGGCTCTCATTGTTGTTGTGTATGAGCCTGAAGGGTCTGCATATGGCGGGGTGGTTGCCGCTCCGGTATTCAAATCAATAATTGAACATACATTGGCGTACATGGATGTTCCTATGGAAAGGCATGAAAACCAGATTCTTCTTGTCAGTGAAACCCGGTAAAAGACCGCGGTTGCCTGAGTTTCCGGACTGTAAGGTCAATAAACTCAGGTTCAATGAGAGCGTTACTGTTAAAGCTGTTAGAGTTTTTCTCTAACTTGATACATGACTATTATGGAACTTTTAGAGGGCCTCTCGATCAGGAAAAAGGGCTCTCTGGACAGGGAGATAAAAGGAATAGCCTATGATTCAAGATTAGTTCAGGAAGATTACCTTTTCGTGGCAATCAGGGGTTACAGTGTTGACGGCCACGATTTTATACATGATGCATTAAGCAGGGGGGCTGCTTCAATCGTATCGGAAAGAGCAGTAGAAAAAGTATATGCAGAGCATTCTGGTCAGCACAGTACCGCTACGTATATTCAGGTCTCTGACAGCAGAGACGCTCTGGCCCTCATTTCCGCTGCTTATTACCGGCATCCTGCGCAGCACCTGTCCCTGGCAGGGATTACAGGGACAAACGGAAAAACAACAACAAGTTATATAACAAAAAGCATACTGGAATCGGGCGGAACCCGGTCCGGATTGCTGGGAACGATCTGTTATATGGTAGGAGATAAAACAGTGCCTGCACTGAACACCACACCGGAATCACTTGACTTGCACAGATACTTGAGTGAGATGATCGCGGAAAAGATCAAATACGCGGTTATTGAAGTTTCATCTCATGCTCTGACACTGAAGAGGGTAAATGGATGCACCTTTGCTGTGGTTGCATTTACCAATTTTACCCAGGACCATCTTGATTTTCACGGTTCCATGGATGAATATTTCGAGGCAAAGTGCAGGATTTTTTCATATTTGGAAGAAGGCGGGACAGCGGTGCTGAACTACGATGATCCAATGATCAGGCCCCTTGCTGATACCCTGTCCTGCAATGTTATGACATATGGCATTGCAGAGGGAGCAGAGGTGAAGGCGGAAAATATTGTTAACCGGATGGCAAAGAGTAAAGACCGGAGGCACGATGTCCCTGCCGGGCTCTCGTTTGATGTTGTGACACCGGGGAAAAGGTTTGCTGTGAACTCGCGCCTTCTCGGGCGTTTTAATGTGTATAACATTCTGGCATCAATCTCTATAGCGGCTGCGCTGGGTATGAGTGAAAAGACAATCCAGGAAGGGGTCGCTGCAGCAAAGCCGGTGCCGGGGCGTTTTGAAAATATTGACGAAGGCCAGGAATTTTTCTGCATAGTTGATTATGCGCATACAGAAGACGCGTTACGGAAGCTGATTGCCGAGGCGCGGCATGTCACGCCAGGAAGGGTCCTGACTGTTTTTGGGTGCGGCGGGAACAGAGATATATTGAAAAGACCCTTAATGGGGGCTGCAGCTTCAGAAATGAGTGATATTGCGGTAATCACCTCGGATAACCCGCGCAATGAAGACCCTGCAGATATTATAGAGGAGATAATCCGCGGAATTCATAAAGATAACTATACTGTGTATCTTGACAGGGAAGAGGCGATTCGGGCAGCGGTGGCCATGGCAGATGAAGGCGATTCAGTACTTGTTGCCGGTAAGGGACACGAAAACTACCAGGAGATAGGCGGGGAGCGGTACCACTTCAGTGACAGAGAAATTTTAAGAAAGGCGATAATGGAGCGCTTAACAACGGGAACCCAGGGGTCAGCGTAGATGGGGTTTTTACTGAAAGCTGACCGCTGAAAGCTGAAAACTGAAAACTGATTTACTATGGCGACAATAACAGTAGATGACATTTTAGAAGCAACAGGAGGCGAGCTGCTTTCGGAAAACTCGGGGGCATTCTCAGGAGTGTCTATAGACTCGCGGACAATCTCCATGGATGAACTTTTTATTGCTATTAAGGGAGAACGGTTCGACGGTCACGATTTTCTTGATGATGTTCTGAAAAAAGGCGGTGGGGCGTTAGTGCAGACGAAGCCTGAATCTTTCGTTAACGGTAAAGTGATTATCTGTGTAAAGGATACACTCCGGTCTCTCCAGGATTTAGCACATTTTCTCAGAATGAAAAAAGATATTCCGGTCATTGCCGTGACCGGGAGCAGCGGAAAAACAACGACAAAAGAGATGGTATATGAAATCCTTTCATCGCGACTCAGGACTCTGAAAAATCAGGGGAACCTCAATAATCATATCGGGCTCCCTCTGAGTCTCTTGAAAATTGAACCGGATGATGAAGTAATTGTTCTCGAAATGGGGATGAACGCGCCCGGGGACATAAAAAGGCTCTGTGAGATTGCTGAGCCAAGCCACGGTGTTATTACAAATATCGGTACGGCCCACATCGGCAGGCTTGGCAGCCGTGAGGCGATACGGGAGGCGAAACTGGAAGTTCTCTCCGGACTTCATATAGCTGTGATAAATGCTGACGACAATTTTTTAATGGCAGGGATAGAGGAGACAACAGATTTTAAGGGACAGATTATCACTTATGCCATAAACAATGATGCTCATGTCAGGGCAGCTGACCTCAGGCCCACTGAAAAGGGAACTGATTTCACCCTGTTAATCAGAGACCAGGGAAGCGTTACAGTGAGCCTCAACATGCATGGAACATTCAATGTGTATAACGCACTCGCGGCGGCAGCGGCAGCCTATTCAATGGACATACCGGTTGATGCGATAAAAAAATCGCTTGAAGCATTCAGGGGGTTTCCCATGAGGTTCGAGGTGTTGAAGAAAGGCGGAATTACCATCATTAATGACTCTTATAATGCAAACCCAGCATCAATGAAAGAATCATTAAAAGGGCTTTCCCTTATTGGCGCTGAGGGTCGCCGGGTTGCCGTACTCGGTGACATGAGTGAACTGGATGAATTCGCGGATGAGGCGCACAGGGAAGTGGGGAGAACTGTATTAGATCAGGGAGTCCAGATATTTATCGCAGTAGGTGTAAAGATGGGCGCTGCTGCGCAGGAAATCATGAACAGAAAGGATAAAAAGGGTGTGCAGGATGTGTTTGTCTTTCAGGACGCTGAATCTGCCGGTCAGAATATCATGGATATATTGAAGGAAGGTGACACAGTACTCGTGAAAGGATCACGGTCAATGGCCATGGAAAGGATTTCAGATAGTATCTTAAATGCTCTATAAACTGTTTTACTCATTATATGAAGTATATTTTCCGTTTAATGTATTCAGATACATTACATTCAGGACCGCCCTTGCTACGATTACAGCATTGATCATCACCTTTGTGATGGCCCCCTGGCTCATTGAAAAACTGAAACAACACAGTCTTACCCAGCACGTACGATATGATGGACCGCAGACCCATCTGAACAAATCAGGCACACCGACAATGGGTGGTATCCTGATCATATTTTCTGTGGTAATCAGTGTTTTGATGTGGGGAGACCTGAGCAATAAATATATATTGATCATGATCGCCGCAATTCTCGGTTTTGGAATGATCGGTTTCATTGATGATTATCTCAAGGCAATTAAAAAAGACCCGAAAGGGTTGAGGGGTTGGTATAAGATCGGTTTACAGATTGCCCTTGCTGCCGGGATCGGGATGCTCTTTTATTATGACCCGAACGACCCGTTCACGGCACAACTGAGCATTCCTTTTTTCAAAAAATGGCTCATTGACCTTGGCTGGTTTTATATCCCCTTTCTCATACTGGTCATAGTTGGCTCTTCAAATGCGGTCAACCTGACCGATGGCATTGATGGTCTTGCGATCGGACTGGTCGGCATAGCCAGTCTCGCAAACGGCGCTCTCGTATACATATCAGGACATGTTGGTTTTTCTCAATATCTTCATGTCCTCTATCTTCCCGGCATCGGAGAGCTTACTGTGTTTTGCGGCGCGATGTTTGGAGCTGCGCTCGGTTTTCTGTGGTATAACAGCTATCCCGCAGAAATATTTATGGGTGACGTCGGGTCCCTGGGCCTTGGGGGCGCGCTCGGAACGCTTGCGGTATTGACAAAGCAGGAGATCGTCCTCGCTGTAGTAGGGGGTATCTTTGTGGTAGAGGCCTTTTCAGTAATGATACAGGTGGCTTCCTTTAAGTTGACCGGTAAGCGGGTGTTTAAAATGGCGCCAATTCATCATCATTTTGAGGTAAAGGGAATGCCGGAACCGAAAGTCATTGTGCGGTTCTGGATAGTCGGCATCATACTCGCTCTGTTAAGCCTGACAACATTAAAGGTGCGGTGACAACAACGGTGGGAATAATAAGGATAAAGAATATTATTGATTCATGATTGAGGTGAAAAAGAAAATAAATACATTTAAAAACAGGAAGGTTCTGGTAGTCGGCCTGGCTCGGAGCGGCGCCGGTGCGGCCAACCTCCTCGCTGAATTGGGTGCCCATGTTTCAGTAACTGACAGGAAGAGTGCGGAGTCTCTGAAAGAACGTATAGAAAAACTGAAACCGGGAATCGATGTAGTTGCGGGAGAGACGCCCGATGAACTCTTTGAAACATCAGATTTAATTGTAATTAGTCCGGGAGTCCCCTCTAGCGCGGATCAATTTCAGCGCGCACGGGAACGGGGCATACCGATTATTGGTGAACTTGAACTTGCCTACCAGACGGTTGCGAATTTCAGGTCAGGGGATACAGGTGACGAACTCAAAAGCGGCACCACGACTCCTGACAGGGAATTCGCAACCCCTCACTTTATCGGTGTGACCGGAACAAACGGCAAATCCACAGTCACAACGCTTATCAATCTTGTGCTCCGGGAGGATGGTTTTAAAACTGTTCTTGGCGGGAATATCGGGAACGCATTGACAGAAGAAATACAGAACGCTATGAGTTTTCCTGAAACCGCATCGAAGAGTGAACTGACTGCAGACCGCTGTTCGCTTCATGCTGATTTTGTTGTCGCTGAGATCTCAAGTTTTCAGCTTGAATCGATAAGCGAATTTAAACCCCGGGTTGCGGCCATTCTCAATCTGACACCGGACCATCTGGACAGATATGATGACATGGATGACTACGTGAGCGCCAAAGCCAGAATATTTGAGAATCAGACGCCTGATGACTACCTTGTTCTCAACGCTGATGATGCCCGGGTCATGGAGATGGCAGGAGAAGAGATGTCGCGAAACCGCCTGTTCCCGGGGACTTTATACTTCAGCTCCCGTCAGGAAGTTGAAGGCGTGTACTGTAAGAATGGGATGCTCTACTGCAATATCCCTTCTCATGGAGAAGGTGCTTCAAATCTGCCGTTTATTTCCGCTGATGAGATTAAAATCAAAGGGGCACACAACCTTGAAAACGCCATGGCCGCCTCACTGGTCTGCCTGATATCTGGATGTTCGCGGCAGGCAGTAAGATCAGTTCTGATGAGCTTTCCCGGGCTGGAGCACAGGCTTGAAATTGCTGGTGTAATAGACGGGGTAACGTATATAAATGATTCCAAAGGCACAAACGTCGGTGCCGTAGCAAAATCGCTGGAAAGTCTGGAGAACGTAATCTTGATAATGGGTGGGCTTGACAAGGATGGCGACTTTTCTGTTTTGAGGGAACTGGTGGAGAGTAAAGTCAGGTTGCTTATTCTCCTTGGTTCAGCAAAGGAAAAAATCGCTGAGGCACTGGGAGGCAGGGTAGCCACGGTCATGACAGAGAGCCTGCATGAGGCAGTTACCCTCGCACGGGAGAGCGCGTCACCCGGTGATACTGTCCTTCTTTCTCCCGGCTGCGCCAGCTTTGATATGTTTGCTGATTTTGAAGACAGGGGGAGAAAATTTAAAGAGGCAGTACAGGAGCTGGCGGAGAGAAATACCTGATTATGATGATTTATACCAAGAATACACGCAACATGGTCCTGTCTGTTCTGGCGCTTGTCAGCATCGGGACACTGATGGTTTACAGCTCGACCGCCCTGATGTCCATGAGAAAATACGGGAGCGGTTTTCATTACCTCTGGAGTCATCTTTTCACCGTATGTGCAGGTGCTGTGGCGATGGTTGCCATGGCAAAACTGGATTACCGGAGAGTCAGGCCGTTCATTTATGTTTTACTCGGGATTTCACTGGTCATGCTGCTCCTGGTCTTTGTCCCGGGCATCGGCATTTCCGCTAACGGGGCCAGAAGGTGGCTGAAGCTCTGGCCGACAACGTTTCAGCCTTCTGAACTGGTAAAGATTGTAATGGTGATATTTCTTGCTGACTATATGGACAGGAACATTAACCGGATGAAAGATATCCGGTTTGGCATTCTGATCCCCGTTGGTGTCATGTTATTTTTTCAGGCGATCATTATTCAACAGCCTGATTTTGGAGCGGTCATGAGCCTTGGCGTGCTAACGATCTGTCTCTTGATTCTGGGTGGGGCCCGGATAATCCATATTGGGGGTCTGGTTCTCTTCTCGCTTCCAGTTATCTATGTCCTCCTCACGTCTTCCACCTACAGGATGAAAAGGCTGATGTGCTTTGTTGACCCGTGGAAAGAGCCCTTTGACTGCGGATTTCAGCTCGTACAGTCCTTTATAGCTTTTGGGAAGGGCAGCCTTTTTGGAGTAGGTCTTGGCGGGAGCAGACAGAAGCTCTATTTTCTGCCGGAGGTCCACACGGATTTCATTTTTTCTCTGATTGGAGAGGAGCTGGGGCTCATCGGCGTCGTAGTAGTCATAGGTCTTTTTATCTTTTTTTTCAAAAAAGGAATGGATGTTGCGTCAAAAACTGATGACCCATTCAGCTATTTCCTGACCTTTGGACTCACAATGATGATATGCATTCAGGCAATTATAAATTTTTCAGTTTCAACAGGACTGATGCCGACCAAGGGCCTGCCGCTGCCTTTTATCAGCTACGGCGGATCCGCGCTGCTTGTTAATCTGGCTGCTGTCGGTATCCTGGTGAGTATATCAATGAAGAACGACAATACTGAAACAAATGCAGTGAGGTATGGGGAAGTGGACATGTCACTCAACAACTATATGAGAAGACAGCGATGAACATTGCTATAGCAGGAGGCGGTACAGGAGGACATCTGTTCCCGGCTCTTGCAATTGCCAGGGGTCTTGAGAAGAAAATTGCAGGGGTGCGCATAACATTTATCGGAACTGAAAGGGGCCTTGAGGCACGAATAATTCCAAGGGAAGGCTATGATATCAGATTTATCAGGTCCGAGGGAATGGTCAGGAAAGGAATACTCAAGACCGTGAAAGCAGCACTGAAAATACCGCTCTCGCTGAAGGACTCACACAGAATATTGCAGGACATTCATCCTGATCTTGTTCTGGGAGTCGGGGGATACAGCTCCGGTCCTGTGCTGTTGTGCGCGAAATATATGGGGATTCCCACAATCATTCATGAACAGAACACGCTTCCGGGACTTGCAAACAAAATACTGAGCCGGTTCGTGGATATTATTGCTGTTACCTATCATGAGAGCATGAAGCACTTTAACGGAGACCGAACATACCTTACCGGCAACCCTGTGCGGAGTGAGATCATGAAGGGCAGCAGAAGAAGAGGGATAAAATCATTCAGCCTTGACAATGACCGGTTCACTATCTTTGTTTTCGGCGGAAGCAGGGGCGCAACTCAGATCAACAGCGCTGTTGCTGAGGCCCTTGTTTACCTGGAGCCATTCAAAGATAACATCCAGTTTTTACATCAGACAGGTGACAGGGATGTAGAGGAGATGAAAGAGGTGTACAGGACGCGCGAATTTAAGGGGACTGTCATACCCTTTGCCTATGAGATGGCTGACGCGTATGCTGTTGCGGACATGATAATCTCGAGGGCCGGGGCAACAACTCTTGCTGAACTCATGGCCTGCGGAAAAGCAGCTATCCTTATTCCCTACCCGTACGCTGCGGCAAACCATCAGGAAATTAATGCGAGGAAACTCTGGGACATGGGCGCAGCCCAGATGATACTGGATAGAGATCTGAACGGCAAGAGTCTCGCTGACAGCATTAAGTTTATGCTGGAAGACCCTGAGGCAATTTCAGAAATGGAGCGGACAAGCAAGTCGCTGGGCAGTCCGGAAGCCGCAGGAAAGGTTATTGATTTGATGATGTCGTTACTAAAAAAAAAGAACAAAAGCAATGAGAGGGTATCCATGCGAAGCAGGGCGATGATAAAAGCAGTCAGGAAAACCAGGCCGGGAAATGTATAAAAGATTTCAAAAAGTACACTTTGTCGGGATTGGCGGCGTGGGAATGAGCGGCATAGCCGAAGTCCTGAACAACCTCGGCTATGAAGTGGAGGGATCTGACCTGAAGGAGTCTGAGACGACGAAGAGGCTGAGAGAGGCCGGCATAAACCTCCATATCGGCCATAAAACAGAGAACTTGAAAGAAGCAGATGTTGTGGTGATATCATCGGCTGTGTCTGCTGACAATCCTGAAGTGCAGGGAGCCAGGAACATGTCTATCCCTGTAATACCCCGGGCGGAGATGCTTGCAGAAATAGCTCGGCTCAAGTACGGCGTGCTCGTTGCCGGCGCACATGGAAAGACAACAACAACGTCCCTCATTGCCAGTGTCCTTGGTGATGGAAAACTGGATCCAACGGTAGTCATCGGCGGCAAATTAAAGGGTATGGGCAGCAATGCACGGCTTGGTCAGGGTGAGTTTCTGGTGGCCGAAGCAGACGAGAGCGACGGGTCATTTTTGAAACTGTCGCCGACCATCGCTGTTGTGACAAATGTAGACAAAGAACATATGGATTATTTCAAGGACATTGATGAAATCAAAGATGCCTTTCTTTCATTTATCAATAAGGTGCCGTTTTACGGTCTCTCTATCTTGTGCGGTGACAATCAGTATATTCAGGAACTTCTTCCACAGGTCCGGAGACGCTATTTGACCTACGGGCTGAGCGAAAACCTGGATCTTGTAGCAAAAAACATCAGGACAGAGGGGACTACGTCGACATTCCAGTGTGAGTTGAACGGTAAGCTGCTCGGTACCTTTAACGTTCCCTTAATTGGAGATCATAATGTATGTAACTGCCTCGCTGCGATCGCTGTTGCCAATGACCTGAAGGTAAGCATCGACAATATAGCAACGGCACTTGAAAATTTCAGCGGTGTTCAGAGACGCTTTGAAAACAAGGGAACAGTGAAGGGGATACAAGTCATAGATGACTATGGTCACCACCCCTCTGAAATCGAGGCGACGTTAAAGGCGGTAAAAACTTCTCTTGGCCAGAAAGAAGGAAAAACAAAAGGAAGACTGGTCGTGCTTTTTCAGCCTCACCGATATACCCGGACTCGGGATTTGCTGGGTGAATTCATAGACGCCTTTGTTGATGCTGATAAGGTGGTTTTAATGGACATTTACCCTGCCGGTGAAAAGCCCCTGCCCGGTGTTAACTCAGAGCTGCTCTTCAGGGGCATTCAGGATACGGGAAAGGATATTGAATATATACAGGGCGGAGATGAAATTATGAGTTATCTCCTGTCTGAATTGAGAGAGTTTGATATTTTGCTTACCCTCGGAGCCGGTGATGTATGGAAAACGGGGGAGGAATTTTTCAAATTAAAAAGCAGAGAGAATGCAGACTAACAGTGGATTGAAAAAAACGCCCGATAACAGGCCGATGCAGGCCTGCTCCCGGGGGCCGAAGGAAATGGTGAATATAAAATCAGAAATAAAAGACCTTATTGAGGGGGAAATCAGGTTTGATGAACCGATGTCAGGCCACACTTCTCTCAAGATCGGAGGGCCTGTTGATATTATGGTCTTTCCGGAAGACCCGGCATCACTCAAGAATGTCCTTGTCGCGGCCCAAACCGGAGGCCTGCCTCTGTTCTTTTTCGGGGCGGGAACAAATCTTCTTGTTGATGACCGCGGGATTGAAGGAATTGCTGTGTCCCTCAAGAAATTCAACTCTATTGATATGACCCGGGGGACTGATGAATTTAACGCGGTGGTCCATGTAGGTTCAGGTGTGCCAATGGCTCAGCTTATGAGCACTGCGAGAATTAACGGGTTATCAGGACTTGAACCTCTGGCAGGCATACCCGGTTATGTAGGGGGCGCGGTTTTCATGAATGCCGGTTCCTTTGGAAGGGAAATGAAAGATGTGATCCTCTCCGTTGCGATAATGGACAGGGAAGGACAGATAACAATGCTGAAGAAGGATGATATCGGCTTTTCCTACAGATATTCCCAGCTGCCCGATAATTCAGTCATACTCAGCGCTACCATAAAGCTTGTCAAGGATGAACCGGAAAAAGTGGAAAAACGGATCAAAGACTATATGGCGAGAAAAAAGAAGACCCAGCCACTTGGTGAGTTTTCAGCGGGGTGTGTGTTTAAAAACCCCGAGGGTGATTCAGCGGGGCTCTTAATTGACCAGGCCGGATGCAAGGGAATGAGGGTCGGGGAAATTGAGGTCAGCACCAAACATGCAAATTACTTTATAAACAGAGGCAGCGGCACGTTCACGGATTTCATGAAACTGATGGAAACTGTCAGGGCAAAAGTCCTGTTAAACCAGGGCGTTGACCTGGAGTCTGAAATAATAATTATCGGAAAGGACCGGCAAGGATAATTGAGAGAGAAGGGCCGAAAATGACAAAAGGTCTCGTCACAAAAAAACGGATAGCTGTTTTAATGGGCGGCATGTCCGCGGAGCGGGACGTATCAATGCGGAGCGGCATTGCTATTTATCAGGGCCTCCAGGAACTGGGATATGACTCAGTCATGATAGACGTAAAAAAGGACATTGTGAATGTTCTGAAAAAAGAAAAAGTGAGACTTGCCTTTCTCGCCCTCCACGGGGGCATCGGCGAAAATGGAGCAATACAGGGGCTGCTCGAAGTGATTGGTATACCCTATACAGGTTCAGGGATACTTGCATCTGCCCTCGCAATGGATAAGGAGGAGTCAAAAAAGATTTTTGCTTTTCATGAGATCCCGGTTTCGCCTTCAATGGTGATAAAGAAAACAGCGACTCAGAAGAAAAAGTCTGCGCGCCCCCACAAGGTTTCTGAAACACAGGATGCTTCAGGAGCCTATATGTTTCCTGATTTTCCGATGCCTCAATTTGACCTCCCCTGGGTTGTGAAACCGGTATCAGAGGGATCAAGTATCGGGGTCACTATGATTAAAGAGGAAAAAGACCTCCTTCCCTGCCTCGAAAAAACCTTTGAGCTTGGATCAAAGGTCATGATAGAAAAATACATCAAAGGGAAGGAACTCCATATAGGTATTGCCGGAGACAGAGTCCTCGGTGGTGTTGAGGTGAGACCTTCACAGGAATTTTATAATTATGAAGCCAAGTATACTTCCGGTATGACTGAGTACATCATCCCCCCTCAGATAGACGACGCTATACTTGAACATACAGGAAATATGGCCCTCAGGGCCCATGTAGCCCTCGGGTGTTCCGGTGCTACGCGTGTCGATTTTATCGTTGATAACAGAGACAGTATGCCCTATATTTTAGAGGTAAATACTCTGCCTGGAATGACGACAACAAGCCTTCTGCCGAAAATAGCCAGGTCTGCGGGCATGAGTTTTAATGACTTAATAGAGGAGATAATTCGGTTTGCCGTCAAAAAATAGAAAGAAAAAATCAACATACCGCAGAGGAGAAAAGATGGTTCTCCTGTTTAAGAGGGCAACCCTTATCATGCTCGTCCTTGTGATTGTGATACTGGCCGTACTCGGGGCAACGATGCTGGTGAAGAGACTGAGCGTCAATGAGGTGATGATAACAGGCAACTACCATCTGGATGAAGAAGATATAATTAACAGTTCAGGCATTAAGAAGGGGGAGCCGCTTTTGAAAGTTAATTTTGAGAAGGTTGATAAAAATCTCCGGCAAAATGCCTGGATCAAAAATGTCTCAGTCAGAAAGCAGCTGCCCGGCACAGTTTTGATTAATATTGAGGAGGCAGTGCCGACAGCACTGTTGAGGATCAAGAAGCGGCTTTACCTCATTGACAGGGGGGGATATGTGCTCGAGAGAATTGAGGGTGAAACAACACCCTTTCTTCCGGTTTTAAAGGGTATAAACCGCAATAACAAAAAAGGCATGGCAGAGGCGCTGAAACTTGTGGGGGCATTGTCTGAGAAGAATACCCTCGCAAACAGGGAGTCGATTGAGGTCGGTCTTGAGTCATATGGCCTGACGATGAATATAGACGGTGAATTTATAAAAATCGGATACGGTGATTACTCAGAAAAATTTGACAGGTGGATCGAGCTGGAGCCGGAGCTCAGAAGAAAAGGTCTGCCAATAAAATATGTAGACCTGAGATTTAAAGACTCAGTAGTCGTTAAACCACTTGAGCCGGTTAAAAGGAAGAAGACCTCGTAATCATGCATTTTGGATTTATCAAAGAAATAGGCACAAAAAACAGCAGCCTCGTAGTAGGGCTTGACATCGGGACCGCGAATGTAAGCGTTGTAGTCGCTGAAGTCAACAATGAGAGAGTTGCCAGAAAAGCCTCGCCGCAGAATGGAGCAAAGGGTGCTGATGTCAATATTCTCGGCATGGGGACAGTGCCCTCCAGCGGAATTAAAAAAGGTGTCGTAACAAACATAGAGAGTACGGTTCAGTCAATACAGGAAGCTGTAGCGGAGGCTGAATCAACTGCGGGAATTCATATCCGGGAAGTATATGCCGGGATATCAGGCAGTCACGTGGAGTGTATATCGAGCAATGGGGTCATTGCGGTCAAAGAAAAGGAGATCAGCCAGAAAGAGGTTGACAGTGTTATTGAAGCTGCCCGTGCCGTTGCGATCCCCTTTGACAGGGAGATACTCCATGTGATACCGGTTGAGTACACGGTGGACGGGCAGAGTGAAATTATTGATCCCCGGGGGATGGAAGGAGTGAGGCTGGAGACTGATGTGCAGATTATCACCGGAACAGCAACTTCCGTCAGGAATTTATTGAAAAGTTGTCAGAAGGCGGGACTCGAAGTAATGGATATTATATTCCAGCCTCTGGCTGCCGCTGAATCAGTATTGACCACTGACGAAAAGGACCTTGGCGTAGCACTGGTGGATGTCGGCGGCGGGACAACGGACATTGCCCTTTTTAAAGACGGACATCTCTGTCACTCAGGTGTCCTTGCGCTGGGAGGGAATAATTTTACAAACGATGTGGCAATCGGCCTGAGAATACCAACCCTTGAAGCGGAGAAACTGAAGAAAAATGAGGGCTGCTCCATGATTTCACTTTTAAGGGACACCGATGATGTAGAGATACACAGCGATAAACGGACAGGGAAAATAATCCCCCGAAGCTATCTTGTGGAGATACTGCAGCCCCGTGCCGAAGAGTTGTTCTCACTTATTAAAGAAGAGATCAACGGGAGGGGATTTTATGGATACATGAACGCGGGAGTTGTTTTGACCGGAGGCTCAGTTCTTATGGAGGGGATGGATGTGATGGCTGAAAACATCCTCGAGCTGCCTGTGAGAATAGGTGTTCCTGGAGATATGGAGGGCTTATCATTAGCTGCCAGGAATCCTGCAACTGTTACCGCTGTGGGCCTGATGCTCTGCGGGGCGCAGGAACTAATGATGGCACGTCTATCAAGAGAAAACACGGTTTTATCAGGAATGAGAAACAGGATGAAGGGTCTTGTCGGAGGGTTTTTTGCCTGAAGATTGCCCAATGCAGATAATATAAAAACAGGAAAGGAGAAAAACATGCAAATATTTGAAATGGAGGAAGTTCAGAACACAAATGCAAATATCAAGATAGTAGGCGTCGGCGGAGGAGGGAGTAACGCGGTTAACAGCATGATTGCATCCAGTCTGCAGGGAGTGGAATTCGT
The DNA here is from genome assembly GCA_947259645.1 of Thermodesulfovibrionia bacterium. Lineage (GTDB taxonomy): Bacteria > Nitrospirota > Thermodesulfovibrionia > UBA6902 > UBA6902 > Glo-13. The sequence goes on from CAMYND010000013.1 coordinate 25,357, forward strand.
TGCGATCAACACAGACGCCCAGGCACTTGAGTCATCTCTTGCCCATCAGCGCATTCGCATTGGCAACTCCCTGACAAAGGGGTTGGGAGCAGGTGCTGATCCTGAAGTGGGGCGGCAGGCAGCCCTTGATGACCGCGACCTGATCGAAGAGGCGATCAAAGGCGCTGACATGGTATTTGTTACAGCCGGAATGGGCGGTGGAACAGGGACAGGCGCATCTCCTGTCATTGCTGAGGTAGCAAGGGAGCAGGGAATTCTCACTACTGCGGTGGTGACGAGACCCTTCCTCTTTGAAGGAAACAAGAGATCGAGAAATGCTGAGCAGGGCATAAAGGAGCTGAAGAAACATGTTGATGCGATTATCATAATCCATAACAACCGAATCCTTGACATAACCGAGAAACATACGCCGTGGCTCCAGGCGTTAAACTTCGCAAACGATGTCCTCAGGCAGGCCGTAAAAGGCATATCAGATCTGATTCTCGTGCCCGGTCTTATCAACCAGGACTTTGCGGACATAAAAACAATACTGTCAGAGAGCGGCAGGGCCCTGATGGGAGTCGGAAACGCAGAGGGAGAAAACAGGGCTGTAACAGCGGCAAAGATGGCAATCAAAAGCCCCCTGTTGGAGGAGACCTCCATTGATGGTGCGAAGGGATTACTCATAAACATCACTGGAGGCTCCTCCTTATCATTTCATGAGGTCCATGAGGCTGCAAGCCTTATCCAGGACGCTGCTCATGAAGACGCTGAAATCATATTCGGTTCAGTTATTGATTCTGATCTGGATGACAAAATCATCGTTACCGTAATAGCGACCGGGTTTGAGGAGAAGTCCAAGGCTGTGATGACATCCTTTGAAAAGTGGAGGCCTTCCCGAGAGCTGAGCAGCCTGAAAAGTTCGTCAAGGATATTGTCAAATACCACTCTCCAGGAAAGCAGTTCCCGCATGTCCGAGAGTGACCTTGATATCCCGACCTTTATGCGAAAAAGTACCTATGATCAAGTACGGGATGAAAAAGGCGTTTAAGGTAGTATAGCCAGGTCCTGACCCTTTCCTCTCATATCGAGGTCCCACCTCGATATGAGAGGATCCTTCAATTACCGCAGTATATATGATAAAATATCCAAACTTTCAGCAGCAATACTAAACAGTAGCAGCAGGTGGAGAGGTACGGGATGCGATTTTCGAAAATATTTATACCTACATTGCGCGAGACTCCTGCGGAAGCAGAGGCTGTCAGTCATGTGATGATGCTGCGGGCAGGCTACGTGAGGCAGTTGGCATCAGGGTTGTACATATACCTGCCTCTTGCGTGGCGGGTCATGAGGAAGATAATGAGAATTATCAGGGAGGAGATGGACGCCATAGAAGCACAGGAAATATCAATGCCATCTCTCCATCCTTCAGAAATATGGCAGAAGACCGGCCGCTGGGACACGATCGGAGATGAGATGCTCCGCCTGAAAGACCGGGGAGGCAGGGACATGTGTCTTGGCATGACCCATGAGGAGATTGTAACATGGCTTGCATCCAGTGAGATTCGATCGTACCGGGACCTGCCGCAGACATGGTATCAGATGCAGACCAAGTTCAGGGATGAGGCGCGGCCGAAGAGCGGTATACTGAGGACGCGGGAGTTTATTATGAAAGACAGTTACAGTTTTGATATGGATGAGAATGGCCTTGAAGAGAACTACCGGAAACATGCAGAGGCGTATCACCGGATATTTAACAGGTGCGGTCTCGAGTTTTATCAGGTTGACAGTGATCCCGGAATGATGGGCGGTGCTACTGCTCACGAGTTTATGGCTCCGAGCCCTGCAGGAGAGGACACAATCGTGCTCTGCAGTTCCTGCGGCTATTCCGCGAATGTTGAGCTGGCAGGATCAGTGCCGACCGAGCAGGTGCTGAACGGTGATGAAAAAAACTGGAAGGGCGATGAAGTTTCAACTCCTGAAAAAAGGACGGTTGCGGAAGTGTCGGCATTTTTAAAAACAGATCCTTCATGCTTTATCAAGAGTTTACTGCTTATCAGTGCTGATGGGCCTTTTCTGGCGCTTGTCAGGGGTGATCAGGAACTCCACGAAATGAAACTTCAGAGAATTGTCGGAGAGTTCAGGCCGGCACAGAAAGACGAGGTCAGAGAAATTCTTAAGGTTGAAGCGGGCTTTATCGGGCCCCACAGCCACTCCCTGAAAATTATAGCGGATAACGTGCTCAGAGATGGCCATTTTATTTCAGGGGCGAATAAGGAAGGGTATCATAAGAGGGGGATAAAGCCGGACCTGGACTTCAATGCGGACTGGCAGGATATCCATCTGGCGAGGGGAGGCGACGGCTGTCCTGTTTGCAGTGCTCCTCTGGAGGAAAAGAAGGCGATCGAAATAGGCAATATCTTTAAGCTCGGGACCAAATATTCTCACTCCCTGAAAGCAATGTACCTCGATGAAAAGGGCAATGAAATGCCTCTTGTAATGGGGAGCTACGGCATCGGTCCTGCACGGATCGCTGCCGCTGCTGTGGAGCAAAAAAATGACAAGGATGGAATTGTATGGCCTGCAAGCATAGCTCCCTTTGATGTGGAAATTCTCCCCCTTGCTTCTGATGATGATATTTCAGAAGTTGCAGCTGAAATGAGCAGAAGTCTTGAGGATGAGAGACTGGATGTGCTGATCGATGACAGAAATGAGCGGCCCGGCGTAAAGTTCAAGGATGCTGATCTCCTGGGGATTCCTTTTCAGGTCATTATCGGAAAAAAAGGGCTGAAAGATGGTGTTGTTGAACTCAAGATCAGAGAAAAAAGGGAAACAGAGCGTCTTGCACCGTCAGGTGTGGCAACCAGAATAAAGGAGTTGCTGAAAGATATGTAAGGACAGGCCTCTGCCTGTCTGTTGGAAGACTGGCAGAGGCCTTCATCGTTTTTACCGTTGTTTCCGTTCTCAGTCGCGCAATCTACTGATCAGCGGGTTGCTTGGGTGCAGCGGTCTTGCCCGCGCCTTCCCAGGGAAGTTTGACTGCGGCAAGCTCATTGTCATTAGTTGTTATTTTCATTTCCGCCTTCAGCTTGTCAACAAAGGAATCAAAGGCTTTTTTCCTCTTCTCTCCAAGAAGCTGTTTCTGGATGGATTCTTTTGACTGCTCAAATGACGCAGGGTCACCTTTCTGTATTTCAGCAAGCTTGATAATATGATATCCAAACCGGGTCCTTACCGGTTTGCTCAGCTCTCCCGGTTTCAGACTTAATGCAGCCTGTTCAAATTCTGGCACCATCTGGCCCCGGCTGAAGAAACCGAGATCTCCGCCCTTTTCAGCAGAGCCGGTGTCTTTTGACAGCTTGGCAAGTGCCTTAAACGACTCTCCTTTGTTCAATCGGTCCAGAATATCCTGAGCTTCTTTTTCAGTCCCTACGAGAATGTGGCTTGCCCTGATTTTCGATCCGATCGTGAACTTGTCCTCGTTGGAATCAAAAAACTGTCTGGCATCATTTTCACCCAGCAGTGCCTTTTCCTCAACTTCTTTCTTGAGGACCATGGATACGAGCGTCATTTTTTTAAACTCGTCAACTTTTGAAATATACTCTTCATCATTGTCCAGTTTCATCTTTCGTGCGTACTGATATATGAGCTCTCTTTTGACAAGCTCATCCAGGAATTTTTTCTTACCCTCATCATTCTGGAACTGTTCCTGTGCCCATTGCGGTATACGCTCTACTTCCTTGATAAAATCCTCTGCTGTAATTGCATTGCCGTCAACCTCTGCAATAACGGGTCCTTTAGATTGTGACTTTTTCGTGTCATCGCAGGCTGCGAAGAGCGCAACGACGCAGAAAAGGGGAAAAATTATGGTAATAAGTCTTTTCATCTGAGTTCTCCTTTGGGATCTTTAGAAAGTTAATTAGTTTTATAACATATAGGGTTGTATTTTACAACAGAAAAGCATATTTCCCGAGGATTCTGTATGTACATATGTCCGGGGTCTGCATACTGAATAATCTGAGGGAGTGACGAGCATACCATTATCTACTAATGACCTCTGCAGAACTGTGCTCCAATCTATTATAATAACCGCAATGATGAGAGATATATGGATATTTCTTTTTGCCCTTGGGCTCATTCTCTTCGGCTGGCCTTTTATGAGCATGTTCAGCACCAACCTCGTTTTATATCTCTTCTCTACGTGGTTTATTCTTATCGTTGTTATTTTTATCTTATCGGTATATAACAAAAACGGAGACAACGGAGGATAATTGTTTTCCACTACGGTTCTATTCTTTATTTTATTTGCCTATCTGGTACTGCTTTTTCTTGTAGCGTTCTTTGCCGAGAGAAAACAGCGAAAGGGGAGCAATCTTGTAGCGAACCCCTATGTCTATTCCCTTTCTCTCGCGGTTTACTGCACGTCATGGACATTCTACGGCAGTGTAGGCAAGGCCGCGAATTCAGGCCTGAACTTCCTGACCATTTATATCGGACCGACACTGATGGCCCTCCTGTGGTGGATTGTCCTGAGAAAGGTAGTGTGCATTTCCAAGGAAAACAGGATCACTTCGATCTCTGACTTTATAGCTTCCCGGTACGGAAATTCTCTTGTTTTATCCGCGCTCGTAACATTTGTAGCTGTTGTAGGAATAACGCCATACCTTGGACTTCAGCTCAAAGCCATTATGACCACCTTTGCTGTTATGTCGGGAAAACCGGAGGGCAGCCATTTTGCGGGCTGGTTTATCGCGCTTGTGCTCGGAGTTTTTGCTGTTTTTTTCGGTGCCCGCAAGGTAGATCTCTCAGAGCGTCATGAAGGGATCGTATTTGCCGTTGCCTTTGAATCAGCGATAAAGCTTATTGCTTTCATGTCTGTCGGCGTTGCGGTAACATACGGACTTTTTGACGGGTTCGGTGATATTTTTGAAAAGATCAGGAATACCCCCTACGCGTCTCTTATGGCCCTTGGTGAGAACTCTAAAGTGAGTTTTATGGAATGGACCTCCCTTACCTTTCTTTCGATGATGGCCATTATGTTCCTTCCGAGGCAGTTTCATGTATCTGTTGTTGAGAACTCATCAGTTGATCATATCAAAAAGGCCATGTGGCTTTTCCCTCTCTACCTTTTTCTCATGAATATATTTGTGCTGCCCATTGCCTATGGCGGGCTTCTCCTTGGAGAACCTCAGCAGAGTGCAGACTATTTTGTGCTGAGCATACCACTGAATCAAGGAGCTCCATATCTTGCTCTGTTCGCATTTATCGGGGGGTTCTCTGCTGCTACCGCGATGATAATTGTTGAGTCGCTTGCTCTCAGTACGATGGTTATGAACAGTTTTGTTATCCCGGCTGTGTGGGGCCTCAATGCAATGAAAGGTTTCTATCTGATGATACTCAATACGAGGAGGATAGTTATTCTCGGTCTGGTCTTTATGGGATATGTTTTTGCCATTTATATCGGGGATTATTACAGCCTTGTTGCCATTGGACTGAAATCCTTTGAGGCGGTTACCATATTTGCTCCCTCATTTCTGCTGGGACTATACTGGAAAGGGGGCAACAAGAAGGGGGCCATAGCGGGCATCCTGGCCGGATTTACCATATGGCTTTATACCCTGATTCTTCCGGCTCTGATGAGGGCCGGGATTATAGCAAAGGACAGTATCCAGGAATACATTTTCAGTTCAACTTTTTTAAATCCCACAGCTCTCTTTGGTTTGGAAGGCCTGGACCGCTGGAGCCACTCCCTGTTCTGGGGACTTTTTCTGAATCTTTTTTTCTACGTTTCCGTGTCGCTTCTTACAAAGCAGTCGGAGGCTGAAACACGGCAGACGATAATTTTTGTCGATGCCTATTCACCGAGGCAATTAAGCCTTTCAAATAAACCTGACAGCATCGCGGAGATAGAGAGCATCCTTGCTGAGTATATCGGGAAGGGTGAGGCCGGCTATTTTATTGATGAGTTTCTGAATAATAACTTGTTGTCGCGCCACAGCATTAATGACGAGTGGCTGCTCAAGCTGAGAAGTGAAGCGGAAATTGTTCTTTCAGGGGTTTTGGGCCCGTCAATCAGCAGCCTGATTTTTCAGGACAAACGGATTCTGACGCACGATGATCAGGTCCAGATTTCCGACTCAGTCAGGAAAATATCCAGTTCGCTCCGTCTCTCACGGCAGGAACTTGCCGAGAAAAACAGGCAGCTAGCCATGCTGAAGGATTTCACAGAGAACATCATTGAGAGCGTTCCGCTCGGTATATCAATGCTTGATGAGTCTCTGAATGTCAAGTACTGGAACATGGCAATGGAAAACATAACAGGGGTGAAGAAGGAAGATGCTCTCAACCTTCAGGCTGACCTGATTCTCAAATGCCTGGAGATTGATTTATTCGAACCGGAAGTAAAGGAAGGTGAAGTTATCTGCAACAGGACCCCCGGGAACATGCCTCTTATGACCCTGAAGGTCCATCTGAACCGGGTAACGGGGAGACAGAGAGGATATGTCCTGGTCATAGAAGATATAACGGATAAGAAGAAGATCGAAGAAGAGCTTTTCAGGACGAGCAAACATGCCAGTATCGGACGGCTCGCTGCCGGTGTTTCTCATGAAATAGGCAATCCCCTGGCATCTATATCATCGCTGGTGCAGGAGCTCCTGACCGAGAAGATGTCAACGTTTGCCTCTGATTCCCTTACTACTATTAATACGCATATAGACAGAATCGCGCGAATCGTCCGGAACCTCGGGGACTTTGCGCGCCTTAATCCCAGGCAAAAGGTTTTAACGAATCTGAAGGACATCCTGGAAAATACCATAAGCCTTGTCCGGTATGACCAGAATTTCAGGAAAATTTCCATTAACACCGAAATCCAGGAAGTCCCCCCGTTGAAAATTGATCCTGACCAGATGCAGCAGGTATTTCTTAACCTTGTTCTCAACGCCCGGGATGCCATGCCCGACGGAGGTCAACTGGACATATCAATCAGGCGGATTAACGGTTTTGCCGAAACCGTGTTCAGGGACTCAGGCAGTGGTATTGATTTTAAGCACAGGGACAAACTGTTCGATCCTTTTTTTACCACGAAATCTCCTACAAAAGGTACGGGGCTGGGATTAAGCATTTGTTACAGCATTATAAAGGACCATGGAGGACGAATAGAAATTGACTCCCTGAAAGGCAAGGGAACAAGTTTCATTATTAGAATACCCTGGAAGGATGAAGAGAAATAATCTCTCCCATGGGAGGCAAAACAGGATATTAGGGCTTTCCATATTGTAAGATAGAGAGGTCGTTGTCAATCAAAGAAACCTGGTCCGGAACAGCCCATGTCAAAAAGTATTTTAATTGTCGAAGATGAAGAAACCCTCAGGGAATCTCTCAAAAGGATTTTTCTGAAAGAGGGTTTTATTGTTGATGCTGCTGCCTCAGCTGAAAATGGGCTGAGCCTGGTTGCGGCAAACGTGTATGATGTGATCGTCACAGATATTATTCTTCCGGGCATGGACGGCATTGAGATGATGTCAAAGATAAAAAAGGAACTTCCGGAGCAGCTTTTTGTTGTGATGACAGCCTATGCCTCTCTTGAAACAGCAATTAAGGCATTGAGAGGCGGAGCGTATGACTACATCATGAAGCCGGTTATGCATGAAGAGATCAAACAGGTGGTGAAAAACGCGCTCAGGCAACGGCATCTTCAGATCGAAAACATACTCCTGAAGAGGGAAATTGGAAAAAGCTATGATTTCAGCAGCATTATAGGAAATAGTCCACCTCTGAAGGAAGTCATTGAAGAGGTAAGAAAGATCGCAGATACAAAGAGCAATGTTCTCCTTCTTGGGGAAACAGGCACCGGGAAAGAGCTCTTTGCCCGAGTGATTCACCATAACAGCGCACGCAAGGAGATGCCCTGTATCCCGATTAACTGCTCGGTAATCCCTGAAAACCTCCTTGAAAGTGAGCTGTTCGGGCATATGAAGGGCGCCTTTACCGGGGCGGTCTCCTCAAAAAAGGGCCTCTTTGAAGAAGCTGACGGCGGCACGGTTTTCCTTGATGAGATCGGGGATATTAACCTCTATTTCCAGATTAAACTGCTCAGAGTGCTTGAAGACCAGATGATCAGGCCTGTCGGGGGGACAAAGGCATTGCAGGTTGACCTGAGGTTTATTGCCGCCACAAACAGGGACCTTGAAGAAGCAGTACAAGAAAGCAGTTTCCGTGAAGACCTGTATTACCGGGTAAATACGATCACATTGAAAATACCTCCTTTGAGGGAGAGAAAAGAGGACATCCCTCTTTTGGCGCAACATTTTCTCAGGAAATATTCGCAGGACCTTGGAAAGAATGTTACAGAAATCAGTGATGAGACCCTTTCTCACATGATTAATTACTCATGGCCCGGGAATGTGCGAGAGCTGCAAAATGTGATCGAGCGGGCAATACTGATAGCAGAGAAAAGCGTGATTAATACCGGCAACCTGCCTGAATCAATGAGGAACGGACGGACGTTTCAGCATGTATCCCTTGAAAAAAAGCTCTCCATCGAAGATTACACCAAAGCCTTTATCCTCAAGTACCAGTCTGACTATACAGAGCAGCAGATAGCATCGATGATGGGTATTACCCGAAAATCCCTCTGGGAAAAGAGAAAAAAATGGGGCCTTAGTAAAGCCCAGTAAGAATTGTTACCATTCGTAACGCGCCCTGCCATTATTGCTACCAGAGGTTACACCGCCTATAAAATAATTTTATAATTACCAACTGAACCCCTTATTTTAACTGCATTCCTGCAAAACCTCTGCTGGCATTTTATTTGCTTGGTTTATATACGGTAACTCCTTCATAATAACGGGTAAATTAGATGATAACAGAAGATAGCATTAAATTTTTGGCCGGAATACCACCCTTTCAGTTTCTTGATGATTCTGCATTGAGAAGCATTGCCGGGAACCTCTCAATGGAATTTTTTCCCAAAAATGCCTTGATCCTGACGCAGGACGGCCCGCCCGGTGAATCCTTGCGGGTTATTAAGAAGGGCGGGGTAAAAGTCTACCTGTCCAATGATGATGAGATTGTCATTGATTATAAAAGCGAGGGGGATTCGTTCGGTTACCTTTCCCTGATAAGTGGAGACAAGGCACGGGCCAATGTCATGGCGATCGAGGACACCCTCTGTTACCTCATTCCCAAAAATATCATCCGCGACATAATCAACAAAAATCCAGGTTTTGGCGAGTACTTTATGAAGTCTTTTTTCAAGAACTATCTTGACAAGACGTACAAAGAAATGAGGAGCAAAAACCTCCTGTTCAAGGAGGGAGAAAAACTTTTGTACACAACGCCGGTAAAGGACATTCTTACGAAAGCGCCAGTTATGGCCGGTACGGAAACAACGATCAAAGAGGCAGCAGGCATCATGTCTGAAGAGAGAATCAGCTCCATCATTATCAGGGACAGCCAGGACGCTCCTCTGGGGATCGTTACTGACAGGGACCTCAGGGACAAAGTGGTTGCCCAGGGTGTTGATACCTCTCAAAGGGTTACTGAGATCATGAGCAAGGAACTGGTTACGGTTCCTTCTGACAGTACCTGCTTTGATTCTCTTTCAACAATGATCCATGAAAATATTCATCACCTGCTGGTAACTGATGGAGACAAGCTTGCGGGAGTGGTGACGAATCATGATTTCATGCTTCTGCAGGGAACGTCACCGTTGTCGATCCTGAAGACGATCGATCGTCAGCAGAATCCTGAGGAACTGAGAACAGTTCATGAAAGGATCAATCAGACAATTTCGATTCTCCTGAAAGAAGGGGTGAAGGCCAGTTACATTCTGCGGATAATAACAGAGCTTCATGACAGGCTGATTCAGAAAATTATAGACCTGAGCATTAAAGACATTGGCAAGTCCCACTGCCCCTTTGCGTTTTTTGTCTATGGGGCTGAGGGAAGGAAAGAGGAGACCTTTAAAACAGTTTTTCGCTGTGCCATCGTGTTTAATGAAAAGACCACATACTGCGCGAAAAAGGAGATGGAGGATTTTTGCGCCAGGCTCATAGCGAACTTGCAGGACACCTTCAGTGCCTGTGAACTGCCCCTTTTTGATACCCATCCATTCGGGGGTCAGATACCGGTTTATGGAGATATTGCCGCATGGGAAAAGAACATACTGAACAGCCTGCTCTCTCCTGAAAGCAGAAACGTTATTACAGCCAAAAAGATGCTGGATCTGAGGGCAATATTCGGAGATGTGTCTGTTGTCGAAGATTTGAAGAACAGCCTCTTTAGAAAGATCAGGGGTGATGAGAGGTATACCTCTGTGCTGTATGAGTACGCCTCAAAGCAGAAATCACCGATAGGTTTTTTCAAGAAATTTATTGTAGATGAAAAAGGGGAGCAACAGGAGAAATTTGATGTAAAGAAAAAAGGGATGTCTCACATAATAGATGCGTTGCGGGCGTTATCAATTGCCTACGATATTCACGAGACTTCCTCTATGGAGCGGCTTGACCTCCTGCATCGAAAAGGTGTTTTGAACAAGGAACTCAGGAATGATATCAGTGCCGGCTTTGAATTCCTCCTTCACCTGCTGATGCAGGCCCAGCTTGAGAAAAAGGAGGAGCAGGTAAAAATTGACAATGTGATAGAGCCTGATAATCTTTCTATGCTTGAAAAGAAAAGCCTGAAGGAAGTTTTTCAGCTCATGCCTGCGCTTCAGGAAGTAGTTAAAACCCGTTTTAAAAACCGGGAAGCATTGGCTCGATGAGCTTTCTTTCCCGTGTTTTTCGACATGCCAAGGCCGGAAAAAGAGCAAAGGCGGATGAAGGTGAGGCAACAAATACATGGACAGGTGCAATACAGCCGGGGATCTCGATTAAAGAGTGCCCCTTTGTGGTATTTGATACGGAATTAAGCGGACTCAACGCGAGAAAGGACTTTATCGTTTCGGTCGGGGCAATAAAAATGACAGGAGGGACAATTCATATCAACAGGGAAATGTACAGGCTGGTAAGACCGGCAGGAGAGATGAAAAAGGAAAGTGTAGAAATACATGGCCTGACTCCCGGTGAGCTGAAAGATGAGGAAGAGATCAAATCAGTCCTGCCTGACTTTCTTGAATTCATCAAAGACTCTGTCCTTGTCGGACATTTTATAAACATAGACATAAAATTTATGGACAAAGCGCTTAAGAATAAATATAATTATACATTGCCGAATCTTGCGGTCGATACGCATACAATACATGAATGGCTATATGAAAATGGAGTGCAGTTCAAAAAACATTATCATGGCGGATCGACAAAGACAGACCTGTTCTCTGTTGCTCAACGATATGGAATTACCGTTGACACTGCACATGACGCATTAAACGACGCCTTTGTAACAGCCCAGCTGTTTCAGAGGTTTTTGTACTTTTTGTATGCAGATGGCATACATACGCTGAATGAACTTTTAGACATCGGCAGAGCGTAGTGTAAAGGTAGCCGGAAGAAAGGGGGTTGATAGACGGTTTATCTGAGTTTTGCATATTCCATTTTATGGAAAGAACTTTTTAAAAGGAGGTAACAGTTAGTGGAATCTAAAATTATATGGTTATTTGTATGTGTAGCCGCCTACTGGGCCTATTGCATTGCAATGGGCATCAAGGGCGCAAGAATGGCAAAGAGTGCTTCTGATTACTTTATTGCTGGCCGTTCGATCCCTATCTGGGTCTTCGTGCTCGCAGCTACTGCGACATCCTTCTCGGGATGGACATTTATGGGACATCCGGGGCTGTTGTACCGTGACGGCTTTCAGTATGCATATGCATCGTTTTATGCCATCACGATTCCTTTTACCGGGGTTGTATTTCTTAAAAGGCAGTGGATCCTTGGTAAACGTTTCGGGTATGTAACGCCTGGTGAGATGTTCTCTGACTACTTTAAGTCAGACGCGATCAGGGTATTGACCGTTGTTGTTGCGCTGGTTTTCTCAATTCCGTATCTCGGCGTACAGTTAAGAGCTTCGGGCTTCCTGTTTAACGTTCTCACTGACGGCATGCTTGGTGTTGAAACTGGCATGTGGATGCTTTCAGCCGTTGTTTTTATCTATGTTGCCTCAGGAGGACTGAGAGCTGTGGCCTACGTTGATACGGTCCAGTGCATTCTTCTTGCGGGCGGTATTATTGCTATCGGCTTCATCGCCCTTGATGCAGCAGGCGGCTGGACAGCCCTGAATGCAGGTATTGCCAACCTGACTTCACCCGATGCGCTCGCTGCTTTGGGCGGAGAGGCAGTGGATAAGAAACGAACGATGGACGGGTTCAGCCATTACATTGCTGTTCCCGGTGTCATTCAGTTTATCCCGGCCGGAACCAAGGCAGTCGGTGGCGCGTGGACAGGTATCATGATCCTTTCCTATGCGTTCGCTCTCATGGGTATCCAGTCTTCACCTGCATTTTCAATGTGGTCATTTTCCAATAAGAACCCGAGCCCGTTTGCACCTCAGCAGGTCTGGGCGTCTTCTCTGGGTATCGGTGGAATACTGATTTTCTTCACAGCCATGCAGGGTCTCGGCGGACACCTTATCGGTGCTGACCCCAGAATGCTGCAGGCGGGATATGCCACAGACGTATTGAACCTGGGTAAGGACCTTATGGCTATGCCGGGTAAACAGGGAATGATTGTTCCTGCACTGATCAATCTCCTTGCTGATACTGCTCCATGGGCGGTCGGTCTGTTGAGTGTTTGTGCCCTTGCTGCCATGCAGTCAACGGGCGCTGCATACATGTCTACAGCAGGCGGTATGCTCACAAGAGATCTTTACAAACACTTCATTAAAAAGGATGCAAGTCATGCAACGCAGAAGCTCTTCGGAAGAATCGGCGTTGGTATCATCGTTCTCTCTGCTCTCGTAGTTGCGACGACATCCAAGGATGCACTCGTTCTTCTTGGCGGACTTGCTGTTGCGTATGGTTTTCAGATGTGGCCTGCTCTTATCGGAATCTGTTACTGGCCGTTTCTTACGAGAAGGGGCATAACCGTAGGTCTGATACTCGGCCTGGCAGCGGTAACAATGACGGAAACGATCGGACAGAAATGGTTTGGTATAACTTCATGGGGCCGCTGGCCATGGACAATCCACTCTGCCGGATGGGGCATTATCTTTAACCTCGGATCAGCGATACTGATATCGGCAATGACCCAGGATTCAGAATCTCGTGCACACAGACAGAAGTATCACGACTTTCTGAAAGAACATGCTGGTCTGCCTGAAGACAAGAAGAGCCTTGTACCAATGGCATGGATCATTGTTATTGTATGGTTTCTCTTTGCTCAGGGTCCTGGCACAGTCATCGGCAACACGATCTTCGGTAACCCCAACAACTCCGCAACCTGGACATTTGGCATGCCATCAATCTGGGCATGGCAGATTATCTGGTGGGCGCTTGGTGTTGGCATGATGTGGTTCCTCGCTTACAAGATGAATATGTCAACTATTCCGAAAAGTGAGATTGAGGTTCTCGTAGAAGACATCGGTGATACTTCAAAGGCGCGTCTCGACACTGACAAGCCGTAAACACCTGTTGTATTTTCAGGGGGGAGTTTTATCTCCCCCCTTTATTTTCTCTGTTGTATAAGATAAAGTACTTAACGTTATAGTTATTTGCTATCAGTTCATCGAAAGTATCTGTTGGACATTCTGATTTGCCAGATCCCTATTTCTATTAATATGAAGTAAGCAACGCATTACAAATTACTGAACCGGAGGCAATGTGAGTACAGGAGTTTTCGTGTGGTACTGGGTTTCATCGCTTTTCCTTACAATGGTCCTTTTTAAGCCGGCTAAGAAATTTATTCTTGTCCAAAGGGTAAATAAGTCAGTGCGGAAGTTGAAGAGGGAACTGACTGAAGAGGAGTATGCAAAACTTGAAAAGAAAACGATCCCGATGGTAGTCGTGATCGTCCTGACCTTTTCACTCATATTTAACAGAATCCTTATAGGAAAATATTGGCTGGGCAGATGAATAAAAACACGAGAACAGCTGTTATCGCTCTGACCGTAATTGTCATTTTTGCATATTTTTACTTTCAATACACGGTAAAGGAAAATGTTCCAGGGGAAAACAATTTCAGGCTTGCCAACAAGTACCTTGAAGACGGCAAATACGATGAGTCTCTAAAGACGTTTGATGATGTCCTTGCCCAGTATCCCGAATACAAGGAGGCCTATCTCGGCAGGGCAATAACTCTCATGCAAATGGGTGAACTGGAAGAGTCAAGGGCTGATTTTGACAGAGCAGTTGAGTTTGATCATGATTATACTGCTGCATATGCAAACAGGGGTATCCTCAACGACAGGGCGGGCAGGTACAGGGAGGCCGTCGATGACTACCGGAAGGCGATTGAACTTGATCCTGAAATACTGGAAGGACCCGGCTACATCTGGAGGTTTCTCCATAACGTGGACAAGAGGCCTCCTACTTTGGCTGACAGGGCGGATTATATTGAAGCGGAACTGAAAAAGCCAGAATCCGAGCGTCTTCTCAGAGTCCCTGAAATTGATGAACAGCAGAGGATGTACAAGAAATAATTCTGCGGCCATGGAGTCACTTTTTCTCAGAAAGCGACTCGCACAGGCACTCCTTTTTTAACTATCCTGATCTTCTGTTTTCTTTGATTCCTCTGAAGTTACGATTCCAGTGCCGGAACACTCTCAGGGGTCATTGGCGTCTCATCGTAGCAATAGACTTCTATGGGCTGAGGCACAGTCATGTCTTCGACACAGCTGATTGTAGCGGTGCATTCAAACTGTTCCCGGTACCACTGTGTATGGTGATGTTCCACGAATTGGCGGTCGACAAAACCTGTGATCATACCTGACAGCGCAGCCCGGCTGCTCGGATTAACCATAGCCATAAAAAGATGTCCCGCGACAAGGGGGATAGCGATAACAGCCATTCCAAAGTGGATTACCCATGACAGAAGGATCCCGTTAGTCATCCATATTACAATCCCCGTCAGTATATACAATGGGTAGGTTGCTGTCAGTGTCATAAAGTTCACTTTTTCAGCTGCATTAAATTTGCCCTGTTCAGGCAGGGAGATTTTTTTAGAGACAGCAGCGGGGCTCATGAGCAGCAGCCATTTCAGGTCTTTGAAGCTCCATGTCCATGCCTGCTTTATATTATGGAAATAAACCCTGATGTCTTTTCTGTGTTTTATCAAGGACAGCAAAGGAAAAATTATGAGGCTTACTCCTGATATCCTGTGAACCCAGGAAACAGCATCCCGGTATGGACGGGACGGGTCAGGATTGTAGACAATGACGAGAACCATGGCAGTTGCAAAGCAGAGCATGAAGGGAACAGCCATTGCCCAGTGGATATTTATCTCTGATTTGCGGAAACGCATTATTTTTTGTGATGACTGTTCCTGGTTTTTCATGGGTTTCTCTTTTAGCCTTCCTTTATGCTGCCTTGATTAACCTTTTTCTTAAGTTTCTGGAGTAGTTAATGAGCAAGAACAATGCCTGTAAATAAAATTTACTTAAATGTAAATAAATTAAGCATATAGTGTCGGGAATTTCCACATAAATAGTGCGGAATTGCTCACTTATGAGGAATTTCACACTATGAAACGCTTCATCTAATAAGGAGACTGCCTGTTCCTCTGAATTCCTAAAGTAATAGCAGTGATATTCCGAATAGATGGGAAGTACCTAAGGAAGAAGAACGGTCTTTCTGAGAATATGAAAAAAACTCTCGCATTTATAGTAGTTTCAATAGTTATTCTTTTTGCAAGCGGAAATGAAGCGTTAAGCCAGTGGATTGCTCCCGGTACATTGACGAAAGCCCACAAAGACCTCCGCGGTGTGACGAGCTGCCTGAAATGTCATACCCTGACACAGGGACTTGATAATAAGGCATGCAGCTCAAGCTCGTGCCATGAAAAACTGCAGAAAAAAATCAAGGAGAAGAAGGGACTCCATGCCAGGATTGAGAGCGATTGTGTCACCTGTCATACTGACCATAAAGGGGCAGAGTATGACATTACCGCGATAAACGAGGAATCCTTTCAACATTCATTAACAGGGTACGAATTGCTTGACAGTCATCATGTTGGCTGTAAAGAATGCCATACAAAGGAAGGAACATACCTGGAGCTTAAGACAGATTGCCTGAGTTGCCATGCGGATGTACACAAGAAAGCCGTTTCAGAGGACTGTATACAATGCCATAATTATAAAGAATGGAAAGATTATGTTTTTGATCATGCGAAAAAAGCTGATTATAAACTGATTGGAAAGCATGTTGATGTAAAGTGCGAACTCTGTCATCCACGGGAAAGAGTTGTTGCAAAATCCGGGTACAGTGAAAAAGAGTATCAGGTCCTGAAACTGAAACCGATACAGTCTGAAACATGCATGGATTGCCATTATGATGTGCACAAGGGACAGTTTAAAGACCAGAAGTGCGATGCCTGTCATTCTGTTGAGAAGGGGTGGAAGGAATATACCTTTAAGCATGAGTCAGAAAAATACAGGGGATACAGGCTTGAGGGCAAACACAAAGACGTTGATTGCGAGAAGTGCCATGCCCGGACTGATATTAAATATACCGAGTTTACTGCTGATAAAAAAGTATCAGTTGGTACATTTAAACCGATTAAGGGCAAAATCTGCAGTGAATGTCATTATGATGTTCATAAGGGCCAGTTTAAGAAACAGAAGTGCAATGAATGTCATTCAGTGGAAAAGGACTGGAAGGACTATACCTTTGACCACCAGTCCGAAAAGTTCAGCTACAAGCTTGAGGGCAAACACAAAGACGCAGATTGCGTGAAGTGCCATGCGAAAAATGAGGTCACCTATACAGAGTTCAGAACAGCAAAGAAAGTCCTGATAAGCACCTTTGAAAAGATCAAGGCTGAAGAGTGCACGAGCTGTCATTTTGATATTCATAACGGTGAGTTTAAAGACCAGAAATGCGATGCATGTCACTCACTGGAAAAGGGCTGGAAGGATTATACCTTTGACCACCAGTCTGAAAAGTTCAGCTACAAGCTTGAGGGCAGACATAAAGACGTTGACTGCGTGAAGTGCCATCTGAAGAAAGAAGTCAAATACAATGAGTTTGAGACAGCGAAAAAGGTCGTGATAAGTTCCTTTGAAGAAATAAAGGCAGACGAGTGTACGAGTTGTCATTTTGATATTCATAACGGACAGTTTAAAGACCAGAAATGCAACTCCTGCCATTCATTGGAAAAGGAATGGAAAGATACGACATTTAAACACGAAGCCGAGAATTATAAGGGATACAAGCTTGAGGGCAAGCATAAACCGGTTGAATGCGAGAAATGCCATAAACGGAGTGAAATCAGCTATACAGAATTTAATCTGCAGAAAAAGGTAATGATTGGCGAGTTTAAACCGCTTAAATCAGATAAGTGCGGTGATTGTCATAAGAACGGCCACGAGCGGGAATTAAAAGGGATGGAGAAGCTCGAGGGCTTAACATGTGCTGACTGTCATTCAGTTGAGAAAGAGTTTAAAGAGCACGATTATAAGCACAAGGAAGACAGCAAGTATCATAAATATAACCTGAACGGCCAGGTTCATGAATCAAATTGTGCTGAATGTCATTACTGTGATCCCAATATGTTCTCTATCTCCAGCTGCTTCAATGAGTTGGGGATTTTGCCGACGGATTAAACTGGAGATTCTGTCTCAACTTTTCTATTCAATAAATTATTTAATGAGAAATGGGGTTTCGGCCCCAAACGACGAGTTCATTCTTTTGTACGCAAAAAAGAACGAACCAAGAAAAAGCGCCCCATTATAAGATCAATTCCCCGAACTCACTCCCCACAATCTCCTGAAGTTTAGTAATGGCCTTGAAGGCCTCTTTGAGCACCTCCTGACCTCTGTGGGAAAGCTTTGAAGGGGTAAGGAAGTAGTCGTTTGATGATTTCTCGATATAGTTATCGACCTGGGCGTTCAGGGTGTGAAAGAGGATTACCCGGTAGGCATTTTCGAAATACTCTGAATCGTCTTTCTGGATTACTCCCTGGTCAACAAGTGCCTGTATCCTGCTCATGGTAGAGGTCGCTTTTATTTTATTCTTTAATGCAAGAACCCGGGCAGACTCGATCAGGAAGATCAGGCCGCTTTTCTTCATATCAATCTGACCCTTGTGTTCACCGCTTTTTTCAGTTATGAATGTATTGAACAGCCCGAGGGGGACCTTGTGAAGCCCTTCCTCTTCATCGTGCATCTGTCGGAGTACATTATGGTTTCTCGAGAGCAGGGAAAAGGCGGTATTGATAAATCTGTCAAAGAGCGCCCTGGTGCCGTACAGATATGCTGCGTCATAAATCAGGGTCATATATCGCACTGTAAAAGGGCCCTGGTGTTTAAATATGCCTGCTACAAAGGTGTCCCAGTCTGCTATTCTCTTGCGCCACTCAGGGTTATGCCCCATAATTTTTCCAGGGCAATAGACAAATCCCGCATCGTTCAGGGCATCAGAGAATTTCCGGGACACCTCAAAGAAGTACCGGTCAACATCATTAAAACGGCTGTCATCGTAGTCTTCAGTGATGATGCAGTAGTCCTGGTCCGGGAAGAGGAGGTTTTCTTTTCTTCCATGGCTTCCGGTAACAAAAAAGCAGTAGTCAACCGGCGGCGTGCCGATTTCTTCCATTACGCAGTTGAGAAGTCGCCTGTGAATGCTGGCATTTATCAGTGAGATCATGGTGACGATGTCAACGGGGTTTGTGTTTGCTTTCAGTTTATCCTTCACAAGGTAAATGAGTTCGTCTTTAATTTTTTTGAAATCAGCTACAGACTGGGCGTCTTCAAGCTGGCCGATAATTACAAATGGTTCTGCATGGCGGATCTTCATGATTTGCCTGAGCGTGATGATGCCGACTACTCTGTCATCGCTGACGATCGGCAGATGCTTTACCGTATACTTTGACAGTACAGAGAGAGCGTCAAAAAGGGTGGAGTCAAGGGGAAGGCATACCGGGTCAGGAGTCATGATCTCTGAAATATTTCTGTTAAACCCGCACTGGCTGTCCTTTGCCACAATTTTTCTCACCATATCACGTTCCGTTACAATGCCCAGGGGCTTAAACTTGTCATCTGTCACGATGACTGATGAAATTTTTCTTTTTGCCATTTCCCGGGCAACGGTCTGTATCGTCTCTTCCGGCTTGCACCGGTAAACCTCTGTAGACATGATACTGTACAGAGGCTCCTGGTATTGAAAGGCGGCAATTCGGAATACAGATTCGCTTTCTTCAAGGCGGCTGGATTCTGATGATACTGGTTTATTCATAGTATTTATCTTTTCTGAGACTGATAACGGTATTGCCCATCTATTTTACGTATTCGCTCTGTATTTTTAAATGTATTGATATCAAGAGGCTATCAGTATATCTGTTTTACTGGAATAACCGGAGTTACCTTGATTGTATTCTGCTTTACCCCTTTTCTTCTTGACGGAGAAATAGCGTGTGATACAATGATTTTACTATTAATTTTTCTTGATTTATGTATGAAATTCTGCTACTTTATGAAATGCTTCCCTATGAAGCGTTACAATTGGTAACGCGGCTAATATTTATTTGTAATAACCGTGCTGTTAAATAGACAGTAACTCATTGAATTGTATACATATTAAATTGTAACCAGGGCAAATCGTTATGGGCATCAATATTGCTTTGAACAATACGTCCTAATGTTCCATTTTTAAATCTTAAATTCAGGGAGGTAGCGGTATGTCAGAAAAAGAATCGATTAAAGTGTTAAGCGCGGAAGGGAGAACATTTCCACCTTCAAAGGAAATGAGTGAGAAGGCTCATATTGGCAGCATGGAACAATATGAGACGATGTACAAGAAATCTGTGGAAGACCCGGAGGGATTCTGGGCGGACATAGCAGAACAGAACATTACCTGGACTAAAAAGTGGGACAAGGTTCTTGAATACGATTTTAACAAGCCTGAGATAAAGTGGTTTGTCGGCGGAAAGCTTAATGCATCGTACAACTGCCTTGACCGCCATCTTGAGGCGGGAAGAAAAGACAAAACAGCGATTCTTTGGGAGGCGGATGACGGTTCAAACAGGACCTATACATATGAGCAGCTTCACCTTCAGGTGAACAGGTTTGCAAATGTCCTGAAGAAAAATGGTGTGAGCAAGGGCGACAGGATCGGAATATATATGCCGATGATCCCTGAGCTTGCCATCGCCATGCTTGCATGCGCAAGAGTGGGTGCGATTCACAGTATTACATTCGGCGGATTCAGCGCACAGGCGTTAAAAGATAGGATCAATGACTGCGGGGCAAAGCTGGTCATTACCTCTGACCAGAGCGTCAGGGGCGGCAAGCATATCCCGCTTAAGATAAATGCGGATAATGCGGTTGTGGATTGCCCAACGGTCGAGAAGATGATCGTTGTCCAGCATGTAGGCGATATAGATATGAAAGAGGGCAGGGACATCTGGTGGCATGAGGAGATGGCTGCCGCAGATATTGAAGACTTCTGCAAGCCTGAGGAGATGGATGCTGAAGACCCGCTCTTCATACTTTATACATCAGGTTCAACAGGCAAGCCCAAGGGAGTGCTCCACACGACCGGCGGATACATGGTCTATACGAACCTGACCTTTAAATATATCTTTGACTATCATGAAGAGGATATATGGTTCTGCGGGGCTGACATAGGTTGGGTAACAGGGCACAGCTACATCATATACGGCCCGCTCTCAGCAGGAGCAACAAGTATCATGTTCGAGGGGATTCCTACATATCCGGACCCGGGAAGGCTTTGGGATATATGTGACAAGCACAAGGTAACCCAGATATACACTGCTCCGACGGTCATAAGGGCGCTTATGAGATCGGGCGAAGAATGGCCCAACAAATATGACCTCTCTTCACTGAGGGTTCTAGGCTCTGTAGGTGAACCGATCAATCCCGAAGCATGGATGTGGTACCACAAGAATGTTGGCAGGAGTAAACTTCCCATAGTTGACACATGGTGGCAGACCGAGACAGGCGGAATTCTTATCACACCTCTTCCGGGCGCAATGACGCTCAAGCCGGGCTCTGCCAATAGACCGTTCTTTGGAGTTAAGCCGAAAATAGTCAAGCAGGACGGGTCCGAGGCCGGAGTGAATGAGGGAGGATATCTTCTTATAGAAAAACCATGGCCGGGAATGATCAGGGGAACATACGGTGATCCTGAACAGAAGCGTGTCAAGGAAGTATATTTCTCACAGTTCCCGGGAACGTACATGTCCGGTGACGGTGCGAGAGTTGATGCGGATGGTGACTACTGGCTTATGGGAAGGATTGATGATGTTATCAATATATCCGGGCACAGGCTTGGTACTGCGGAAGTTGAATCAGCGCTGGTCAGTCATGAAACTGTTGCGGAAGCCGCTGTTGTCGGATATCCTCATGATATCAAGGGTGAAGGAATTTATGTATACGTTACCTTAAAGGAGGGTATAGAGGCTACCGATGACCTGAAGAAAACCCTTGTCGGGCACATTAGAAAAGAGATCGGGCCTATCGCTACTCCTGACAAAATGCAGTTTGCACCTGGTCTTCCAAAGACGAGAAGCGGCAAGATCATGAGACGAATTCTCAGAAAAATTGCCCAGGGCGCGATTGATGAGCTTGGAGACACATCAACTCTTGCTGATCCGTCTGTTGTTGATAATCTTGTGAAAGAGAGACAATAAAAAAATATGACCGTAGGGGCGTATTGCGATACGCCCCTGCAATTACTTTATTATGACAAAATTCAAATTAGAAAAAACAAATTCTGTCCTTGTCTTTATAGACATACAGGAAAAGCTTGTTCCTGCGATGGACAAGAAAGAGACAGTCTACGAGAACTGCCGCCACCTCATTGAAGCAGCGACCCTGCTTGATATCCCCATGGTTGTCACAGAGCAATACCCCAAGGGCCTTGGACCTACAGTGAATGAGATTAAAACCGGGCTCCCGCGGTATGAACCTTTTGAGAAGATTACCTTTGACTGCTGCGGGGGTGACGGATTTCTGGAAAAGATAGCTTCTCTCAAGGCGAGCCATCTGATTTTGACAGGGATGGAAACCCATGTGTGCGTGCTGCAGACC
>CAMYND010000014.1:0-47366 GCA_947259645.1 Thermodesulfovibrionia bacterium
TCAGGCAGGAGTGTGAAACTTGTTTTGAGCCTGTAAGACTCCCTTGTTCAGGATTACGGAAACCGCATCGGCTGCTATTTCAACCGCCTCATCTATGATTATTCTTTCCTGTTTGTTGAATTTCCTGAGGACATATCGTTCTGCGGGGCCTCTTTGAGGTCGGCCAATACCGATCTTTAATCTGATGAAATCTTTTGAATTTAATGAATCAATGATCGACTGAATTCCATTATGACCGCCAGATGAGCCGCTTTTTCTTATTCTGAGGACTCCCGGTTCAAGGTCAAGGTCATCGTGGATAACCAGCACATTCTCTATATCGTCATTTTTCCAGAGCACGTTACGCACTGCAATGCCGCTTCTGTTCATGAAGGTAAGAGGTTTGAGTAGAATCGCTTTTTCGTCTCCGACGCGTACCCGCCCTGAAATATAATCAGATGTCTGCTTTTTCAGCTTGACAGACAGGCTGGAGGCAAGTACATCAATGACTCTGAAACCAAGATTATGCCTGGTCTCTTCATACTCATCTCCGGGATTCCCAAGTCCAACCACAAGCCACATAATCGCAGCCTACTTCTTTTCGTCTTCCTTTTCCGGCTCCTCTTCCTTGCCTTTACCTTTAACGAGTTCCGGCTCAGCAGCCTCTTCCTCAACTTCCTCGGTCGGAGCTTCCTCAATTACAGGGGCAGAAACAGTAAGGATAACCTCTGACGGGTCGGTCGATATAGTAACACCCTTGAGTTCCGGAAGGTCACTGACATGAAATGACTGTCCTATCTGAATGGATTCAGCGTCAATCTCGATCTCTTCCGGTATCTGAGTCGGAAGGCACTCAACTTCAATTTCTCTGAGTTGATGCTGCAAAATACCGCCCATCTTGATGCCAACAGGCTGCTTAATGATTTTAAGTTTGATATTGACCAGCACCGCCTTATCCAGAGGAACCTGCATAAAGTCGACATGCAGCAGGTCTTCACTGACCGGATCCCGCTGATAATCTTTTACAAGCACAGGATACTCAGAAGTCTTTCCGCCGTCTTCATTAAGCTGTATCGTAATAAGAGCATGCTCTCCAACTCCGGAATAAATAAGTTTCGTCATATCCTTGGTATTTATTGATACAGGAGTAGAATTACCTTCTGAATACAAGACCGCAGGGACCTGGCCTTCCCTTCTCATGCTCCGGGCATCTCCCTTGCCTCTATTGAATCTCTTCTCCGCTTTAACAAGTATTTTTTCCATTTTTCATATCCTCCATAAATCTTCAGACGCATTCATCTCTGCGCCATTTATTATATTATTCAAAGAGCGAACTGACTGAGGTTTCCTCATGTATTCTTTTTATTGCCTCACCAAGGAGCGCCGCTACAGAAAGAACCGTGAGTTTACTGCATTTCGCCTTGTTGTCATCCATCGGAATTGTATTAGTCACAATAACGTCTTCAAGTTCTGAACTATTTATCCTCTCAAGGGCGGGCCCTGAAAGCACTGCGTGGGAGCATGCTGCGAGAACACGCTTTGCCCCGTTTTCTTTGAGAGCAAGGGCAGCCTGAGTGATCGTGCCGGCAGTATCGATCATGTCATCAAACAATATCGCGTTTTTCCCCTCAACCTCTCCAATAACATGCATAATCTGTGATACGTTTGCCTTTTCCCTTCGTTTATCAATTATGGCCAGAGACGCATTCAGCCTTTTCGCAAAAGCCCGTGCTCGTTCAACACCCCCGGCATCAGGAGATACAATAACAAGATCATTCATGTATTCTTTCCTGACATGCTCTACCAGAACAGGAGAAGCGTACAAGTGATCAACGGGAACATCAAAAAATCCCTGAATCTGCCCTGCATGAAGGTCAATGGTAAGCACCCTGTCTATGCCGGTTACGCTCAGCAGATCAGCAATAAGTCTTGCTGAGATCGGGACTCTCGGTTGAGATTTCCTGTCCTGCCGGGCATACCCATAATAAGGCATCACAGCAGTAATCCTGCCTGCAGATGCCCGTCTGGCAGCATCAACCATTAACAGGAGTTCCATCAGGTTGTTATTTACAGGAGTGCATGTGGACTGAACCACAAAAACATCGGAGCCTCTGATGTTCTCATTAATCTGAACTGTGATCTCTCCATCGCTGAATGTACCGACCGTTGCATCACCAACCTGAATATGCAAGAACTCTGCAATTTCAGTTGCCAAATTTTTATTTGAATTTCCTGAAAATAACTGTATACCCTCTGGCATTATACCTCCTGTATAATTTAGTCAATATATACAATTGACAGATATTTCTTATTCGAACTATTCCAGTTTGTCTCACATCTGCATGTTCAGTGCGACTGTAATGAGTCAATGGTCAACCAGCCTGGCTGGGGCGGGAGGATTCGAACCCCCGAATGCATGGACCAAAACCATGTGACTTACCGCTTGTCTACGCCCCAAATCTAGTGAGCCGGTTAACTATCCTTGCGCTGATAATTATTTTATTTCAATTATTATCAATAACTTACATGATGATAATTAATTCAATACACTAAGTTGTCAGCGTCTCCACAACAGCTGTCCAGCAGTCCCTGAAGTGGTGCGCTGCTTTTTCAGCCTCAGGGCGCCCCCGGAACAGACCGAAAACAGTGGAGCCGCTCCCGCTCATCAAGGAAAAATCAGCACCAATACCAGTAAGTTTATCCTTAATCTCAGCTATAACAGGGAATGTACGCATGACTGAAGACTCAAGATCATTCAAGGCAACGCCCTTTAAACCACTGGGCTCCGCTTTTTCAAAGTAGCGGATAAAATGCTTAATATTATTTACTTTTGCTGCTTTTTTTGTCAACTCGAAATCCATTATATTTTGGTCACCCTCTTGGTTGATTAACCTGCTCTCAGCCAGTTTCCCATATGCCCATGCAGTAGAAATATCGAATGGCGGCTTGACCAGCAGAACCGTTGCTGTTTTTTCTGTGCTGCAGGGAGATAATTTCTCCCCCCTGCCGTATGCATAAGATAGCGGACCAGAAAGAAAAAAAGGAACATCAGATCCGATACGCCCGGCAATCCGGCAGAGTTTTTCTGTTGAGAGGTTCATGGACCACAAACTGTTTAATCCAGTCAGTGCTGCAGCGGCATCACTGCTTCCCCCGCCCAGTCCGGCCCCCATGGGTATTGCCTTTCTGAGGTGGATTTCTGCGCCTTTATTAATTCCATAGGTTTCCTTTAACAGCTGTGCTGCTTTATAGACCAGGTTTGTCTCAACCGGTATGTCCACATCCGTTTCCAACGTCAGGTCCTGCGATTCCCTGATAGTCAGTTCATCGTAGAGCGACACTTTTTGAATCAGGCTCTCTATTTCATGAAACCCGTCTTCACGTCGTGCCAGAACCTTTAAAAACCAGTTTATCTTTGCCGGAGCTTTGAGGGTGAGCATAGTGTTTAGATATGAGCGGAGTATTAAAATAGCTGGACAGCGTAAAAAGACTGTCTGCTCTGAGTTACTTCTCGAGATCTTTTATTTTCTGTTCAACCCTCTCCTTGAGACCTTTTTCTTTTTCATGGTACTGAAGGGATTTTTTCCATGATTCTCTGGCTGCCCTGCTGTTGTTTAATTTAATATAAACATCGCCAAGATGCTCTAAAACCAGAGGGTCTTCATTTTCCATCTCAGAAGCCTTTTGTATTTCCCTGAGTGCATCATGATACATGCCTTTTTTGTAGTATACCCATCCAAGGCTATCACGAATGTATCCTCTTTCAGGTTCGAGATCAACCGCCTTTAATATTAATTCAAGCGCCTCGTCAAGGTTTATCCCCCTGTCTGCATAAGAATACCCAAGGTAATTGAGGGCCTCTACATGCTCCGGATTAACTTCTATGGCATCCTTGAGGTAGGCAAACATTTCATCAATTCTTTCCGTCTTTTCGTAGACTACTGCAAGGTTAAAGAGTATCTGATCGTTTTCAGGATCAAGGGCAAGGGCTTTCTTTAAGGTTTTTTCAGCCCCTTCATAATCTTTCATTTCCATATAAAGCTGGCCAAACGACAGGTAAATATCAGGATTGTCAGGCCGCAGCTCCACAAGTTTCTCGAACTGCTCTATGGACTCGTCATATTTTTTCAAAACAGCAAGTACTCTGCCGAGCAGGTGCACCGCGCTCACATTCTCAGGTTCATGTGAAATGATCTTTCGGAGCTCTTCTTCCGCCTTCTCAAATTGCTGATTGTCCGCGTATGTTGTAGCAAGCATCCCGATAATCTTGAGGTTGTCCGGCTCCATCTCAGATATTTCTGAAAGCTGTTCAATGACATTCTCAATCTTTCCCTCCCTGAAGTACAGGGAAGCCAGTCTTTTTCTGATTTCCGTATTATGGCTGTTCAGTTCAATTGCGCGTTCATGGCTGGAAATCGCTTTTTCATACTCATTAACAGACTCGTAGGCAAGGCCGAGCATGTAGTTCACGTCCCACAATGCGGGATTCATTCCATGCGTTGCCTCAAGCTGTTCAATTGCTTTATCAAATTGCCTGTCTTCAAGGTATATTTTCCCCAGATAATAACGCGCTGTTGTGTCATACGGCTCCATCTCAATCACTTTTTCTAATGTATCAATGGCTTGATCAGTCTTATTATCAAGCCTGGAAAGATACGCGAGGTGCATGTGATTCTGTGTCTGCCGGGGATCTAACTGAATCAGTTTTTCGTATATGCCAATAGCTTTTGCGTATTCTTTTTGACTGCTATAGAGCTTCGCCAGTATAGACAGGGCAGGTTCATATTCCGGAGATTGTTCCAACAGCTTTTCAAGAGTCGTAATCGAGTCTTCTGTTCTTTCCAGGCCCAGGTAGACCTGAGCGATTTCTGTCTTGAGGTATTCCGAATCCGGGTCCTCATCCAGGGCAAGCTGCAAATGCGTTAAGGCTGACTCCCAATCATGTTCTGCAATAGCCTGACTCGCAATAATATAGTGGTAGTCAGCTGTTTGAGTCGGTCCAGAGCTCTGACGAACTTCCTGCATTGTTCCGGCACATGAACTTAAAAATATAATTGCAAAGAGAACGCTCGATATTTTGATCCATAATATCATCAGATTATTATGTCATAATGGCTAATTATTGACAATCATGAGCTGTGCTGAGAACGATTAGAGAAAATTACATAAATCAGGCGTTTCATAATGTACCGTTGTAATAGGTAAATCGAGAGCCTGTGCTCTTTGGGCATATATAGAGAACCAGTGGAAGCCATCAGTTGTACTGATAGTTGCTAAATTTAAATCTTACATGCTAAATTTATTGGATAATTTGATCTAGCATGAAAGAACTTTTCAAAAAATTCAGCAACACCGGGATACTTATAATCGGCGACCTCATGGTGGACCAGTACATCTGGGGAAAGGTTAAAAGGATTTCCCCGGAGGCCCCGGTACCGGTTGTCGAAGTTACCTCTGAAAATCTTCAGCTTGGCGGCGCTGCCAATGTCGCGAATAATGTTGTTGCGCTTGGAGGCAAGGTTTTCATCGCCGGGACCATCGGTCAGGACGATCTTGGAAAGTTGCTCATGAACAAATTTACGGAAAAAGGCTTTAATACCGACGGCATCGTCATTGACGGCGAGAGGCCCACGACGGTTAAGACCAGAGTCATTGCTCATAGCCAGCAGGTTGTCCGTTTTGACAAGGAAGTTAAATCCGACATCAGCAATTCAACGCTGTCCCTGATTCTTGAATACGTAACGTCATGCCTGCCGAAAATTAAGGGGATCATTATCTCGGACTACTGTAAGGGGTTGATTACGAAAAAACTCGTAAAGAAAATCAGAGAGGTCGCAGGCCCCGGGAAGTTCATTACCGTTGACCCGAAGATGGGCCATTTTGACTATTACAAAGGAGTCGATCTTATTACGCCCAATGTGAACGAGGCAACCTTCGGCTCCGGAATTGATATAATAAATGAAGAAACCTTAATTGCAGCGGGGAAAGCTCTCATGAAAAAACTTCAGTGCAAAGCGGTCATTATCACTCGGGGCGATGAAGGAATGAGCCTCTTTGAGAAAAATGGCAAAATTACCCACATCCCTACCTGCGCCCGTGAAGTATACGATGTAACAGGAGCGGGTGACACCGTTATAGGCACATTAACACTCAGTCACGCTGCAGGTGCCAGGCTGACTGATGCCGCGATAATCGCCAATCATGCGGCCGGCATAGTTGTCGGTGATGTTGGAACTTCAGTGGCCTCGCAGAGAGGCATTTTAAAAAGCATGAAAACATGTAAACTTGAAATCATTAAATCTTAGGCAGGTAAAAAAAATGAGACTAGCAGAAAGAACAAAATCAATTAAGCCGTCACCAACACTTTCAATGAATGCCAAGGCAACAGCCCTTAAGGCTGCTGGCGAGGACATCACAAATTTTGGCGTGGGAGAGCCTGACTTTGATACGCCGGAAAATATCAAGGAGGCCGCTATTCGCGCCCTCAGGGAAGGCTTTACCAAGTATACCGCTGTCGGAGGAATTGACGAATTAAAGACCGCGATTATCGAGAAGTTTAAAAATGATAATGACCTCAGTTATGAAAAAGCTGAGATCCTTGTATCCTGCGGAGCAAAACACAGCCTGTACAACATTGCCGAGGCACTGTTCGGCCCTGGAGACGAAATCATAATTCCGGCCCCCTATTGGGTAACCTATCCTGACCAGGTTCTTCTTAATGACGCAAAGCCGGTGATTGTAACTACCGATGAAAGCAACTCCTTCCAGTTAACGCCGGAACTCCTCAAGGAAAAGCTGTCGAGTAAAACAAAGGCCCTTATCCTGAACAGCCCCTCTAACCCGACAGGGCTTGCTTATGACCGAAATACACTCGAGATGATTGCTCAGATGGCTGTTGAGCATGACTTTTATGTTATCTCTGATGAAATTTATGAAAAACTCGTCTATGACGGATTCAAACATGTCAGTATCGCTTCTTTTGGTGAGGAAATCAAAGAGAGAACAGTAGTGGTGAATGGCCTCTCAAAATCACATTCCATGACAGGCTGGCGTCTCGGTTTTACTGCCGGCCCAAAAGATATTACCAAGGCCATGACCAACATTCAGAGCCAGTCCACCTCAAATGCCACATCTATAGTTCAAAAAGCCGCGGTAGAAGCCCTGACAGGACCCCAGGACTTTTTACCTGAAATGATGTCCGAGTTTGACAAGAGAAGAAAATACATGATCCAGCGACTCAATACTATGGATGGAGTCTCATGCAAGATGCCTGTCGGCGCTTTTTACGCCTTTCCGAACATGTCGGCCCACTATGGTAAAAAGCATGGCGATAGAGCAATAAACAACTCTCTTGAGCTGTCAACATATTTCCTTGAGCATGCGAAGGTAGCGACTGTTCCCGGATCCGCTTTTGGAGATGACAAATTTATCAGGCTTTCATATGCCACATCAATGGACAATATCCAGAAGGGGCTTGATAAAATCGAAAAAGCACTGGCGGATCTGACATAATTTAACTGATCAGACCCGGTCACAGCTGACTGTCAATCCATATGCACAGTATCTGTCCTGTTGAACAGATTTTCTGTGGCAGAAGCAGGTCAAATGAATATTTTCGTGATCGCCTTTGCTTTTCATTAGGTTATTGACTTATAGCAAAAAAATAGATTATCAGGTATCATAAAAATCTATAAATCAGGTAAAAGAGGTTCGGTACGTGGTCAAGCAAATGAAGATAGAAGGCCTGCTTTTTGATCCCAGAAGCAACATGTATATTCTGCTTCTCAAGGAGATCAAAGGTAACAACACGCTCCCCATCTGGATAGGCAAACCCGAAGCGGATTCCATAGCCCTCGCGCTTGGTAAAATAGTCACTCCCCGTCCACTGACCCATGATCTGATTAAAAATGTCGTTGACGGTATTAAAATGAAGGTGACAAAGGTTGTAATTACCGAAATTGTTGACAACACGTATTATGCCGGCATATACATAGACAAGGGAGATGGCAACGAGATCCCCATTGACTCCAGACCCAGTGATGCCATAGCTGTAGCTATACGAATAAGTGCGCCTATCTTTGTTGACGAAAGTGTTATAGAACACAAAAATAATGACGAACTCGAAGACTGGCTGAAGAAATTAAAGCCTGAAGACTTCGGGAATATCATGTAACTCCGGACAACTTCAATTGCTGATCAGAACTGAGGGGATAGTCCTTAAAACAACCAAGTACGGAGAAGCCGACCTCATTGTCACCTACCTGACCCCTGACAAAGGAATCACCAGGGGTTTCGCCAAAAGTCCGAGAAAGACCAAAAGCAGATTCGGAAGCAGCCTGGAGCCGCTGACTCATGCAAAAGTATCACTCATGGGCAAAGAACAGTCAATGCCCACAATAACCCAGTCTGACATCATTAATTCTTTCCATGATATTCGAGAAAGTTACCGGGATTTTGTGAATGTCTCAAAGCTGGTGGAGATAATGGTTTCTCTTATTCCGGCACATTTACCGCAGCGAAAGATGTTTTCTTATTTTCTCAGTATTCTGCAGTTTATCCAGTCAATGAATGAGGAGGCTAAAGATGCTCTTCATCTTATAAGCCAGATTCGCTTATTGGCAATAATTGGTTACGCTCCGAAATTGAACGGCTGCGGAAGGTGCGGAGCAGAGTCGCTTGATTTCTACCCGGACTCCGGCACAACGCTCTGCCGGAAATGTGCTTTGCAGCCCGGGCATGAGAGCAAACCCTTTATCAGAGTCAATAACAAGGTGGTCCATTTTTATGCCCACAGCATAGAATGGCCCATAGCTATTTCAAACCGGCTGAAACCACATACAGATACGATCTCTGAACTCACTGCAATTCTTGACCACCACCTGAATTATCTGCTCTCCAAAAAGCTCCATTCATCAAAGTTTCTGACCGGAGCCCATCAAGCAAAATAAGGCATGAAAAGCTTTTCCCGCGTCTCCGTGTCTTTTCATGCGTTAGTACCTCACAAGAACTTTATAGGCGATCTTCACTTCTTCATCTTTTGGAACAAGTACATTAAACTCAGCAGTGAACGCTTCTGTCTTGGTGTAATTGTGGGATGAATCTATCATCTCCCAGTCGCCGGGTATGGGCTCGATTACTTTAATATTCACATCCTCCTGCTTATGGTTTCTCAGCTCGATCTCAAAACTGGTTTCATAGGTGTCACGCGCCATTTTTTCCCAGCTCATCTGCTTCCTGTTTCCAACCACGTCAAAGGCGTCGCCAAGTTTAATCCTGATTTTTTCATCTTTTGGCGTATGATCAATCCTGTTCTCACCGACAAACTGCAGGCTCCCTTCTTTGTCATGCTTGTAGACTTTCACCGTACCCTTCGGCAAAGGCATGCCGAGGCCGCTCTCTTTCTTATTGGCAATTTCAATATACACTGCTACTTTTTGACCCGTCATACCTGAGGTTATCTTATTTCTGAAGTAATGCTGCGCACCGTGGAACACGAGTTCTTTCATGACAGGAACACTGTTCGCCTGTAACAACCTGATCTGTTTTGTCTGGTTATTTTTAATTGTCGAAGGTCTTTGCAGCGTGTATAGGTGGTATTCAAAAAACTCATCCTCCTTAAACTGGTCTTTCGCCATTCTCGCTGCTTCGGCATATACCATCCTGTCCCGGTCAATCTGGTCTTTTACCCTGCTCACATCTCCGGCAACTAGCTTGAGCTGTGCATCCTTGTATGTCGTACCGCTCCTGTTATTGATCGTCACCCATCCTGCTATGTCAGACTTTTCATCATTTTCATCCAGTGTCACAACATAGTCAGCCTCCCAGTTAATGCCATTGGTCAAATAAGATGCCTCAACTGTCTGAACAGAGCTCAACGAATTATCAAGCAACCAGACAAGTGTCGGCTGGGCAATAAGATCATCCGGCACACCGGGGAATATTATTCTTCCGGGATGCCCATAGGTAATATCATCGCCGATTCTGAATATCGGACCTGCGTTGTTTGAAAGAACTGTCGCTTCCACCGTGGTTTCTCTTTCGGTGTAGGGATTCATGCTGTAAAGTTTCACGTTTCGGCCGACATATTTATCAAGCAGTTTTTGAGCATTCAGGAGATCATATTCATAATTTTGCTCAAGTACGCTGAGGCTCCCGGAATCTTTCAGTGATTTTATAAACACACTTGCCGGCATGATCTCTGATGCAACATCCATAAATCTCAATTCACTCATTCCTTCAGCCAGATCAACTTCTCGTACGTCTTTGACCAATCCCAGATTCACGTTATAAATCGTTACCGCAACACCGGTCTGATCACGTATTGTTGTGGACATTGATTCAAGTTTCTGGTCTTTTTCCGCTGCCTCTGCAGGACATAAGCCAAGAGTGCTATACAGTACAATCAAGAATACTGCTTTGGATAATTCCTTTAAATGAGACTTCTTGCACACCATGTTAATGCCTCCTTTTTCTGTTCACGTTCTCTACGCTTCAATCTCTCAGGCCCGGAAGAATGCTCACTATTTCCGCAAGTGAGAAAATTATCTTTCTCTCATTGTATTGAATTTTCAGATAAATTGGAAGGACCGCTATTCAACTATTCAGCTGATCTGCAGGAAGAAAGTATTTTTTCTCCGGGTACAGACCGCTCCAGTCAACTAATTAAAATCGTTCTTACCCTTTTATTACAAACCAGGGCAGCCTGTTCGAGCCATTCGGGTGCCCCTGCACCGGGAACAGCCTGTTATCTTTAAGGCGATACCACGGGGTATTTCCCGAGCCCTCTGGATTTCCATGGGCAGGATATACTTTGTCCCCTTTTAACCTGAACCATGGCTGGTTGTTCCTCCCCTGGGGATGCCCGTAGAGGGGATACAGCTTCTCCCCTTCAACACGATACCACGGCGACCTGCTGGTCCTGTTTGGGTTTGCATATGCAGGATATATTTTCTGACCCATCACTAATCCCTCCATCACAGATTCACAATTTCAAATTAATAAATAACATATATGCGCAATTAAGCAAGTATTGTGCCGAGGATAAATGTCTTGTTTTACAGTAAGTTAGTTCGAGGCTCATCGTGACTCTGCACATATATCTGTCACAATTATGTGTCTGAATCAAGGAAAATAACATTTATGCGGTCTGCAATCTTGCTTGCTGGACAGTGACCTGATTGTCAATAAACCCTTTTTTGATAGAAAACCTGAACACTATCATGAGTCAATAATTTTGCCGGAAAAAGATTTTGTGGATTATCATTGGAAGGGTTAAAGAGCCAGCTTATATGCCGGGCAGGATAGTCCGGATTACAGTTGAACTTCCACCATCTGCTCTCTAATGGCAGCGTGTATAGCGTTAATGTCATGACGGACCTTCATCGCCATTCTTTCGGATCTGTGGAATTGCTGTCTGACAATAGAGTAGGCCCTGCTCATCCGGTCATATTTATTCGCTCTAACCCATCGAACCAGATGAACAATTCCCCAAATAATGCCGACAATTAACAGGCCTGTGAGCCCTGCTTCCTGCATAGCCGTCATGCCATTGTGAGGCCATATAAATTCCAGAGCAATCCAGAAGGGCCAGAGAACAAGCAATGTACCCCACGACATCCCCTCAACCGTAGTACCGGCACTGGCTAGTAACGCCCCCGGCAATATATAGGATATGGAAATCATCAGCATATAAACTGTCTTGGGCAGATCCCTTGACTTCTCGGCAGGCTCGGGCATGGTTAAACAGACACGGCTGTCCCTTTCACAATCCGACTGGCATTTCTCCAGCTGCATATATAAAGGGACGAGGCCTTTATACTGGGACAACAGCTCTTTAATCTTATCCATGACATCAGCACAGCGCCGGCAGAATGTATAGGACGGTCTTTGCAAGCCTGCAATGGCATTGTGGATTATACCGCGGATCTCCTGAATGAAGCTGCCCCTGTTTTTCAATTCCTCCTTGTTCTCCAGATAAACAAGTTCTTCATCCACCTGCTCAACCATCTGCCTTGCCCTAAATTCAGCGCCAACAGACAGCCTGGCAAGAAGCAGCAAAATGTCAGTCTCTATAGATTTCAGATCAGGATCGACTGAGCACTTGCTGAAATATGCAACATCGCCCTGGATAGCCTGTTCGATTTTTTCGAGAGCAATCGACTTCCTGCCTGCCAGTGCCGCATAAACACCCAGATCATAAAACACTCTGGGGTCATCCTTGTTGTCATGTTTAAAGGCCTCTTCCGCGTACGTGTACGCCTGAGCAAAGTTCTTTTCTGTATAGTGAAGCCTCGCAGTGGCCCAAAGGGTGCGCGCCCTGGATATTGAATTGAGGTTCACGGGCAGTGAGAGCGCCTTTCTGAAATACGTAAAAGCCTGTGAGGGGTTTTCTTTATGAATTTCTATAAAAGCCAGGTTCATAAGTACCTGATAATCCGTAGTGTCAAAATTTAGCGCAAGCTTGAAGCGTTCTTCCGCTTCTTCAAATTCCTCATTAATATAGTGCCTCAAGCCCTGCTGGACGAGCTGTCTCGCCTCATTATGACGGCTTTCATTCAGGACCTCAAGGATCTCATCGAGCTTTTTATCACGCTGGGTCAACTGCCATTTAATTTCCGTTAATTCAATACAAAGCCTGTCCCCGAGCATATCTATAGAATCGGAAATCTGATCAGTTGCCATCATTATTGAGCCGATTATACTTTCTAAAACCTGGTCCGTTATTTTCTCAAGCTCCTCTGTCTGCTCCATTATTTCAGCCGCTATGATCTGAGCACCCTCCATACTGCTTTTGGCAGTCTCGTCTCCCGCCATTTTCTGTGCATCAATCTGCTGCCTGATCTGATGGACCATTTTCATTGCTCTCCCGTCAGCTTCAGATCTTTTATTGGATTGGGGGGTAGACGAACCTGGCCATTCAGAATTGCCGTATAAAAATCGATGGGCTAAAAACTCATCCATAATACCCCCTTAAAAATATTTATGATTACCCAGCTTAAACAGCCAGTGCCATATAAGTAATCAAGCCATAATAATTTGAAACATGATATAACATCCCCGCATTCACTGTTCTCAAGATGCCCGCGAGGAAGCATGATAAGCCTACATCACTTTATAAGCAAAAACGATACCTCGCAATATCAGGGACAGCACATTCCACGCGTACTAATTAATAGCATTAATAAACAGAGGGTTACAAGAAAAAGATATTCAATTGATTGTTTAAGACAGGAAAGCAGGTGTAGCAATGCACAAAAATGTGTCATTGACACTATATGTCATGCACAGTTACGGACCAGGCCGGGTTAAAATATACTATTTTCTAAATTTCAACCGGAAGATTCCGATAGGTTAAATTGTCTAAATATTGAAACGATTCCTCCATAAAATTGATCCCGCATTCTCAAAATTATTGAGGGCACTATATTATTTCAGGACTGCAAAACCTTCCCTTATTTTTTCTTTTTTGAGTCTTTTTTTACTTTTGCCTGTTTTGCGGTTTTTGCCTTATCCTTCTTGCCACCTTTATCTCCCATGTCTCATCTACCTCCTTTTCAGGGAATTAAAATCATTAACTGCATTATAACCTTCCCTGACGTAAAGATAAAGAATAAAATATGAACAGAAAATTAATCCTTGTTCAGCCCGGTCTCTTCCTGGTTAGCAACGACAACAAGCGTGTAATTGTCCGGATGGAGATATTTCTGTGCGACTCTCATGACCTCTTCTTTGGTCACACTGTTTATATATCCGGGATAATTATCAATATAATCAAGCCCGAGGCCGTAGTATTCTACCGCGACAAGGAAACCGGCAATGCGAGCACCTGTTTCAAACCTCATGGGAAAGCTGCCCGTGAGAAACGACTGCGCGTCCGAGAGTTCCCCGTCAGAAACCGGCAGTTCCCTTATTTTTTTAATTTCCTCCAGCACCTCTTTTATCGCGATATTGGCTGATTCATTCTTTGTCTGTAAGCCCACGCGGAAGCTGCCGCTATACTTGTCAGGATCAAAGTAGCTGTGAATATCGTAGACCAGCCCCTTCTCTTCCCGTATATTCTGCATAAGCCTTGACGCAAATCCACCGCCGCCTAATATATAATTCATGACGGATAATGAATAGTAATCCGGGTCACCCCTGCTCACTCCCAGATGCCCCAGCAGAATGTTAGCCTGCGTAAGGTTTCTGTCTATTGTTATAATCTTCCGTTCTTTTTGCAGAGACGGTTGCGCCAGAGACGGAAGACTGATTTGTCCGGGTTTCCATTGAGCAAAATATCTGTCGATCAATTTTTGAACTTCCCCCGGGGTCACATCTCCCACGACTGCCATGACCGCATTGTTCGGATAATAGTACTGTGAGTGAAAATCAACAAGGTCAGCCCTGGTTATTCTGTCCAGTGTTTCTTCAGTACCGGTGATCAACCTGCCGTAAGGGTGCTCCCCGAAGATCGCTTTTTTATACTCTCTTGATGCAAGGAATCCCGGGGATTCCTCCTGTGACTTCAATCCAGCTTTAACACGTTCTACTGTCTTTTTCAGTTCATCTTCAGGAAAAACCGGTCGTAACATGATATCTGAAAGCAGATCAAATCCAAGATCCAGGTCTTTCTTTAACACAGAGAGGCTGATTCTGATGTAATCAGATCCTCCGGATGCCCCGACTGAGCCTCCTACAAACTCAATCTCTTCACTTATCTGCTGCGATGTTCTGCTCGTTGTCCCCTCATCCAGAAGACTTGCTACAAGGTTGGCGAGTCCCGCCTTGTCCTTATGTTCATGAAGGTTTCCGGCGCTGATTCCCACAGACACCATAACAACAGGAATGGAGTGCCTCTCAACAGTCATAAGAGTCATCCCATTACTGAGCACTGAACGTTTGACATCCAGCGCATAGGCCCGCAAAGTAACCGTTAACAGTAAGACAGCAATACAGCCTATTATAAAAATTGTTTTTTGATACTTAAACGTATTCATTTTACTGGTTGAGTTTTCAGCGGTATCAAAATACCTGCTGTTCTGTTATCTTCGACAATGTATTTCCTGGCAACTCTCTGAACATCCTCAGGCATCACGTTTCCGATTCCTTCAATATATCTGTCCTTTAATTTCCAATCGCCAATCATCTCAAATTCAGCAAGCACCATGGCCTGATAAAAGATGGAGTCCTGGCTCATGATAAATTCTGCTTCAATCTGATTTTTAGCCTTTTGAATTTCTTTCTGTGAAGGAGGCTGCTCTTTTATCTTTTCTACTTCATTATAGAGAGCTTGTTCAAGGGTCTCAATTGCTGTCCCCGGCAGCGGTGTCCCGTAAAGATAAAACAAAAAGGGGAATTTATTGAAATTACTGTATCCGGCGCCTGCTGAGAGCGCTATTTGCTGTTCATCAATCAGGCTCCTGTAGATCCTCGCGCTCTTCCCTCCTGAGAGTACCCCTGCCAGAACATCAAGGGCGTAACTGTCATCATGCAGGATGTTCGGTGTTTTATAGGCACTTAAGACATACGGCAGTTCAGCTTCTTTTTTGACATACACTCTCCTCTCACCCCTCTGCTCCGGTTCCTGTATGTTCAACTCCGGAATCTCCGGCCCACGCGGAATACCGCCGAATTCTTTTTTTATTTTATCAACAACTGATGCGACATTTATGTTACCGCCGACAATAATAAAGGCATTATTGGGAACATACCGGGCGCGATAATAATGCCACAAATCATCCCGCTTAATTCTTTCAAGGTCTTCCATCCAGCCAATTACCGGCCACCGGTACGGATGGTTTTTAAAAGCGGTTGATACCACCTCTTCATACACAAGGCTTTGCGGATCATCCTCATAACGCATCCTGCGCTCTTCCATGACAACATCCCTTTCAGAGAGAAAGTCTGCATCTTGCATAATCAGGTTCTGCATTCTGTCAGCTTCAAGTTCAATCGACAGAAAAATTCGGTCAGGCGCAAGCTTCTGATAATAGTAAACAAAGTCTTTACTGGTCCCGGCGTTATCAATCCCCCCTGCCCTTTTTATTATTTTCGAAAATGAATTGGGACCGTAAGCAGGAGTACCCTTGAACATCATGTGCTCAAGCACATGGCTCAGCCCGGTCTTGCCAACCTGCTCATTAATTGAACCTGCGTCATACCAAATCTGGAATACAGCAAGGGGAGCATTAACATCCTGTATAACAAACACTTTGAGCCCGTTATCAAGCAGTTCCGTATATACCGGGGACCCCTTCTCCTCAATTATTGTTTTGTCGCCCTGAACTCCGGGGTGGGCACACCCTGAGATAAGAAAAATCAATGCAAGGAAAAGGAATAGATGTAATTTGATCATTGCCATAAATAGTAACAAAGATAAAATCCTGAGGTCAAACGCTTTTTATTAATTTATAGATTAAACTATTTATTTGAAGAAAGTATGAACAGATAATAAAGATAATATAACTGCAGATCACGGGGTTTTGAAAATAACGATCCATATCGAGTAGCATAATAAGACTGACGGTTCCAGAGAAGATAACACATTACAGTGCTGACATAAAGGAGAGTATATGGCCAGAATTGGAATTTTAACCTGTTCTAACGCAACACAGGACCTGGGATGTTCATCATCAAGCTGTCTGTCATCATTACGAAAACGACAGGGTGCATTTGCAAAGTACGCGGATGAAGAGTCTCTCGACCTGATCGGCATCATAAGCTGCCCTGGCTGCCCTACCCTCACCGGTCCTGACAAACTGTTACAGCGAGTCAAAGGACTTACTGAGTTTAATGTGGATACCATTCATTTTACTTATTGTATAAAAGCGTTATGCCCTTTTAAGGATAAATATAAAAAAGCTCTTGAAAAGGCCTATCCGGACATTAACATAGTTGTCGGCACACATCAGGTTCTGATCCAGCCCGAAGAGTACAGAAGTAAAGTCAAAAACCTCTTCAATCAGGATAAAAAGACCATGGTTGATATTATTCTGAAAAGGGATTCATAACATGTCAACAAAAAAGCCTATTAATTAATTTGAGCGGTGTATTGAAGAGAGAACAGCTGTACTGATATAATGTACGCTGACAATCATTTTCCCCCATCATATAAAAGGGATTAATTATTTATTACTCATGAGATCATTGAAACAGAGTCAATATATCTTTCTTGGTATTTTCTTACTGATCATTGCGGGAATAACTGCATGTCAGCAGGATAAGCCTGATGGCATTGCTGAAACCCCTGCCCCGGAATCAGCCGCTGCAGAGCCTGCGAGCACTGTAGTTGACGAGTTGATGACCGCATTAAATATGCACCAGTTCAAGAACCCGGTGCAGGCGCCTGACTTCGAACTATCCTCTCTTGAGGGAAACAAAATCAGCCTGAGCCAGTATCGCGGCAAAGTCGTATTCTTGAGTTTCTGGGCTACCTGGTGACCATGGTGCAGGAAGGAGTTGCCTTCCCTCGAGAAAATACATCAGCGATTTAAAGACAGGCCTGTCGCTGTTGTAGCTATAGATATAGAAGAAAAAAGAGAAACTGTTCGTAAGCATGTTCGCAGCAACGGCCTTACCTATACAAATCTTCTTGACACTGACGGCAGGATAAGTGCCCTGTATGGGGTCAGGTCCACGCCCATGAAGTACCTGATTGATAAAGATGGCAACCTGATCGGCGCAGCCCTTGGCTACCGGGACTGGGACCAGGATGAGATTAACATACTGATCGAGGAACTGCTGAAGTAATAAAAAATATTACCTTAATAAAAAGGCCGGGGAGCATATTCCCCGGCCTTTTCTCCGACATTCTGTTATCAGGCTACTTACCAAATTCTTTGTCTATTGCTCTTTTTATTTCGTTAACTGACTTTCCCTGTTTATAAAGCTGGGTGACCCTCAAGGCCTCCTTCTGGCAAAGCTGTCAACCAGCGCCATGCTTGTCAGTAAAGCAGCTTAAAAGTGTTTTGTGATTGAACGGCGGCGCATCGCAGTAACAGTAACAATAAACTTCATTCAATATCTCCGGATTTTTTTGGGCCGCAGCATACGCCATTCTTGTCTGCCCGCTGAACATGGCGGGATCCAGGACAGGCCTTGTTTCCTTTTCTGTTAGATTGAATGATTTACCCGCTTCAGCCTTACTGCCGAAGAAGGGCAGGTTTCCTGTTCCGGCGAGCACCGCAACAACCACTGCTACTGCAGCTATTACCCAGAGGACCGGGCTTCTTTTCTTCTCAGGGGGCTGATTCTTTTTCCCCTTGTCTTTACTAGCCATTCAACACCTCCATTTGTGTGATGAGTAAAACGGTTTTCATTGGATTCTCTTTATCTATGATCTGTGACCACACGTTAATATATTGATCTGACCCTGCCTGTCTGGCGGTCAAAAATAATTATATCAACAACTTTGGCCTTCTCTTTGATCTTTGCCCTGATAAACCTCCCTCTTTTGTGTTCAACCTCAACAGACAGTCCTTTCTTGTGATAATAATCTATCATCGCTTTTCTGGCTTCGTCATGACTCATCGGCGTCTTACAGGTACCGTATTTCGTACATTCGGGGCAGAAGTCTCCATAGGGTGTTACTTTCTTTCTTTCGTGATCTGAAAAACCGCTGGTTGGGAACAAAAGCAGCATCACAGGAATAAGCAGCACAACTAATCGATATTGTTTACACGTACTATTCATATTCTTCTGTTTATACGATAATAAAAAAAAGTGAAGAAATTGTGAACAGCTTATAGAAATAAGCAATACTCCTCAAAGAATAAATTAACTGTCCTCTTCATCTCTTCTGTCATTTGTTTCTCCTGTTAAAAAACAACCGTAAACCTTGCACCTTTACCCGGCCTGCTCCGAAGCTCTACCTTGCCCCCCATTACCTCGGTTAATTCCTTTACAATCGCAAGGCCAAGCCCCTTGCCTTCTGATGAGGCATCCTTGTGAAACCTCTTAAAAACACTGGTAATCATCTCCTCGGCAATGCCCTTGCCAGTATCTTCAACAGAAAGATAAAAGCCCTTTGGCCCTTCCTTACTGAACTCACCCCAGAACACCCTGATGCCTCCGCTGCTGGTAAACTTATACGCATTTGACAAAAGATTGTTCAGCACAATATGAAGTTTCTCAGGATAGGTCCGGACAGTAATTAAAGGCCCTTCTGTTTTAATATATAAACCTTTTTCTTCAATAATTTTTCTCATCCCGCTGACGATAGACTCCACAAACTCTTTGATATCAAGTTCTTCAGATGGTCCCCGTTTAAAGAAACTGGCTTCAGCCTGTGTCACATCTTCAATACCTTCAACGAGAGACGTAATCCTCTGAATTTCAGACTTTACATTATCTATCACCTCCAGTGGATCTGAAATAATTCCGTCCTCAATTGCTTCAAGGTTACCCCTGATTATCGTAAGAGGAGTTCTCAGTTCATGGGCGATATTCGAGGTCAGATGTTTGCGCAATGCGTCTTCTCGCTGCAGGGCATCTGCCATATAATTAAAGGTTTCTCTCAGCTCATCCAGCTCGTCTCTAAATATATTATGCGGCACAGGCTCAGTTACAGAAAAATCACCGTCTGCAATCTTTTTTGCCGAAACATTCAGGCGCCTCAGGGGATTTGACAGATACATGGTGAACATTATCGACATAATAAGTGCTCCGCCCCCGGCTATCAGAAATGATATGATCAGGAAATTCCTGCCTCTGTCCCTGAATATCTCTTCTTTTAAGGGGATGATCCCGGATCTCTCAACAGGTCGAACATACAATTTACCGATCTCATCTCCTTTGACATAAAGGGGATACCAGCGATATTCTCCCCTTCCGGATGTCAGGTTCAAAAAGGAGCTCATCCGTTCGATCATATTGGGATTCATTCTAGACAAAACATCTGATGACGAGAGAACTCTTTCACCTTCAAAGTCCTCAATATAGGCCTCAAATCCGAGCATCATGCTCCAGTGAACCGCTTCGGTAAGAAGACCCATGTTCCATTCACCTTCTTTGTAGCTCCCTTCGACGGACGCCATAACCCAGTATATCTGATCTTCTTCCGTCCCGCGGACAAAGTCATCAAAATCTCCGATTATAAGACGCTCAAATACTACATTGGAAAGAAGGGCAATCAGGATAATAAACAGAAATGCAAGAAATAGCTTAGTCCTCATCAGGAATACCGACGAATTTGTACCCTACTCCATAGACTGTTTTAAGATAAACCGGTGACTTCTGGTCGTCTTCGATTTTGTGGCGGATATTTTTTATATGGGCATCAATTGTGCGGTCATAACCCTCAAAGTCATAGCCGAGGATTATATTGACCAGCTGCAGGCGGGTGTACACCTGACCGGGGTGGTCCGCTATGCACTGCAATAATTTAAATTCAGTGGGTGTGAGAACAACCGTTTCCCCTTTTTTAGTGACCTCAAAGCGTGCAGAGTCAATAATAAGGTCTTTCTTGTTAAAACTGACAAATTCTTTTGGTCCTTTCACTCTTCTCAATAATGCCTTAACCCGCGCGACAAGTTCCCTCGGGCTGAAGGGCTTAACAACATAGTCATCAGCCCCGATCCCAAGCCCCTTGATTCGGTCCTCTTCTTCGCTTTTCGCGGTAAGCATGATGATCGGCACATCCGAGTCATTGCGAATCGTCTGACAGATGTCTTCACCTTCCATATCAGGAAGCATGAGGTCCAGTATGATGAGATCAAAACCCTGTTTAAAGGCGGTAAGAGCTTCATCCCCGGTCTTAGCGAGAACTACCTGGTACTGTTCTTTTTCCAGATAGGCCTTAACGATCTCGGCGATTTTTTGTTCATCTTCAACAACAAGAACTTTTCTCCCTTTCATGATAAAATGATACCACAAAACTTATGAAATAATTGTGAAATTATATTCAGTTACCTTGCCAAGATCTTTGAAAACATGATAATCTGTTAAGCGATGAGTATAGGCAATTCACTCAATTCTGTCCAGAACAAGATCACTGACGCAGCCCTGAAGTCCGGAAGAATGCCCGATGAAATAAAGCTCGTCTCTGTTTCTAAAAAAATTGAGCTTGCGCGAATCCTGGAAGCTGTCAGGGCAGGAGCCCATATACTGGGAGAAAACAGGGTTCAGGAAGCAGATGAAAAGATAGAACAGTTCAGGGAAGAAAAAAAGCGCTTCTCAGATCTGCCCCCTGTTGAATGGCATTTGATTGGAACCCTCCAGAAAAACAAGGCCCGCCATGCAGTGCGCTTATTTGATCTGATACATTCTGTGGATTCTGTTGAACTTGCCGAAGAGCTTGA
This sequence comes from Thermodesulfovibrionia bacterium, assembly GCA_947259645.1. Taxonomy (GTDB): domain Bacteria; phylum Nitrospirota; class Thermodesulfovibrionia; order UBA6902; family UBA6902; genus Glo-13. The sequence goes on from CAMYND010000014.1 coordinate 21,255, forward strand.
CAGGCAGGCAAAAAAAATAAACAAGATACAGAGATTTCTGATCCAGATGAAGCTTTCAGACGAACCTGCCAAACACGGTATTACGGCAAAAAACGTCTGGACACTGCTTGATAAGTCCTCAGCTATGGAGAATTTAAAGATTGAAGGCTTTATGACAATGCCTCCTTTTTTCAGCGACCCTGAAAATGCGAGGCCCTACTTCAGAAAACTTCGCGAACTGGCAAAAGAGTGTCTGAGCAAAGGGTTTCCTGTTCATGAATTGTCAATGGGCATGTCAAATGACTTCGAAGTCGCCATAGAAGAAGGTTCAACCATGGTTCGTGTTGGAACCGCTATATTTGGAGTACGGCACTAGACCATGAACCTGTAAATATGCGACAAAAACGGTATACTAATCAGTTATGAAAATCGGTTTTATAGGCGGCGGAAATATGGCGGAAGCCATGATAAAGGGCATGACATCCCGGGGGATGAAAAACATTCTTGTCTCTGATCCCGGAGAAGAAAGAAGGGCCCTGCTCAGGCAACAGTATAATGTTGACACCACCTCATCGAATACTGATACAGTTCGGAACTGCACCATCATTATACTTGCTGTCAAGCCGCAGATAATGGACACTGTGCTTAATGAAATCGCTGATATCGTAACTGATGAAAAAACAGTCGTCTCAATTGCCGCAGGAATCACACTTTCCTGCTTATCATCGAGACTGAAGACCAGTAAGCTCATCAGAGTAATGCCTAATACGCCGGCACTGGTTCAGAAGGGGATGAGTGTCATGTCTTTGTGTGAGTGCTTATCTGACAGTACTATGGGAGGAGTGAGAGAAATATTCATGTCAATTGGTGAAGTCAGGGTCCTCCCTGAAAAATATATGGATGCCGTAACCGCGGTTTCCGGGAGCGGCCCCGGGTTTATTGCTTATTTTATAGAGGCCATGATTGAGGCAGGAAAAGAGGTTGGATTAAACGACGATGATGCAACAACACTCGTTGTCCAGACCGCTGTCGGGACAGCAAAGCTCCTGGAAAGCGGGATCTCACCTGCACAGCTCCGCGAAATGGTAACATCCCCGGGAGGCACCACATTTGCCGGACTCCAGTCATTTGAGGACAAAAAACTGAAAGATGTGGTTAAATATGCTATTGAAGCTGCCAGGAAACGGTCTGAAGAACTGGGTAAAACGTAATGGGCAGTTCGAGGTACAGGAGGAAGTAAATGTTTATTTTTGGTGACATCATAGTCGCGATTGCGCACATTATTGATTATGCACTGGGGCTCTATAAAATCGTAATTATAGTTGCCGCGTTAATCAGCTGGGTAAATCCTGACCCCTACAACCCGATTGTACGCTTTCTCCATTCTGTGACTGAACCTGTTCTCAGACCGATCAGGAATTTTATCGGATATCGCCTGGGTCCTATCGATATATCTCCCATAGTTGTCATCCTTATCATCATTTTCATTCAAATGTCTCTGGTTCGGATTTTAATGAAGGTAGGCTATCAATTGGGAGGAGGTTAAGGTCCGTTTCCCATAAATGCAGGCATATCGCAGTAACTTGTATAGACAATAATTACCGTTAATCCTTGATGCTACATAGAGGGAGAACAGATGAGAATAACGCCGCTTGATATTCAGCAGAAACAGTTTGCAACCAAGTTCCGGGGTTTTGATATGGAGGAAGTCGATTCCTTTCTCGAACTTTTAAGAGAAGAAATGGAAGAACTTCTGAGAGATAATGCCAACTTGCGCGAGGAAGCCAGGAGATTTGAGAAGCAGTTAAAAGAGTACAAAAACATTGAGACAACGTTGAGAGACACGATGGTTAAAACCCAGCAGATGGTGGAAGAATACCAGGGCACTGCAAAAAAAGATGCTGATCTGATGTTAAAAGAAGCTTCTCTTCAGGCTGATCAGGTTATGCATGACGCGCAAGGGGAAAAAATAAAGCTTCAGGAAGACATAACAGACCTGAAAGTTCTTAAGAGACATATGAAAGAAGAGATCAGGCGGCTTCTGGAAAGATACGCGAGAGAACTGGACTTCGACACGAGGCGCGACGACGAGGTACCCGATGAAACACAAAACCCTTAAGGGACTTCAGGATATCCTGCCGCCAGATATATCAATCTGGCATCACATAGAAAAAACAGCTGCAAACATCTTCAAGAGTTACGGATATCACGAAATAAGACTTCCTATAATGGAGTCTACAGAAGTTTTTAAGCGTAGCATCGGTGAAACGTCTGATATTGTTGAAAAGGAGATGTATACCTTTCAGGATAAGGGTGGACGCAGTGTGACACTCAGGCCCGAAGGAACAGCATCTTTTGTCAGGGCATATGTGGAACACCATTTACATAACAACCCACCCCCTCAGAAATATTATTATACCGGTCCTATGTTCCGATACGAGAGGCCCCAGGCGTTCAGGTACAGACAGTTTTATCAGATCGGCGCCGAAGCCATGGGCATTGAAGACCCTAAACTGGATGCCGAGATTATATCCATGCTGTCTCGCATTTTAGACAGCATCGGCCTTAAGGGCTTAAACTTTGAAATTACATCAATTGGCTGCAAAGAGTGCCGGCCGGACCACAAAATAGCATTAAAGAATTTCCTCGGCAGTAAGCTTGATGCCTTCTGCAGTGACTGCAGAAGGAGATATGACACAAACCCCTTGCGAATTCTTGACTGCAAGGTTCCTGCCTGTATTGAGTTGAGAAAAGGCTCGCCCCCTGTGCTGGACTATCTCTGCAAAGAATGTAAAGACCATTTTGACAGTCTGAATAAGTACCTGAAGCTCCTGAAGGTTCCTTATCGGGTCAATCCAAACCTCGTCAGGGGACTTGATTACTACACGAAGACCGCCTTTGAAGTAAGCAGCGAAAACCTTGGAAGCCAGAGTGCGGTTGCGGCCGGAGGAAGATATGACAGTATGGTAAAGGAATTTGGCGGTCCGCCAACTCCCGGTATAGGTTTTGCCATGGGAATGGAAAGAGTTATCCCTCTTCTGAAAGATGTAATTGAGATCTCTGATGGTCCTGAACTGCTCATTTGTCCCCTGGACAACGCTGCTTCTGAAAAAGGGCTGCACCTTGCTGAACTGCTCAGGGCCAAGGGCCTCTGGGTGGAAATCAACCACGAAATCACCTCGCTGAAAAGCCAGATGAGAAAAGCTAATCGCATCAGCGCAAAGAATGTTATTGTGCTTGGTGATGATGAGATCAACAGTCATAAAATAGTTGTGAAAAGCATGATTGACAAGGTCGAAAAAGAGTCAAAACTGGACGCAGACCAGATCGCAGCCATTCTTCAACAGCGCAGTTAATTGTCCTGAACATCAATAATCGCAGATTGACATAGCCTGCTACATTCATTATATTTTTCATATGAGCAAATATATTAAAGACTGCAGTGCAGCCATCCTGGCAGGTGGTGAAAACAGGAGGATGCCTGTTCTTAAATCCTTTATCGAGGTTGAAGGCACACGAATCATCGAGAGAAACCTCAGACTCATGAAAAGTCTATTTCAGGAGTCATTTATTGTGAGCAATCAGCCGGAGTTATATCTTTACCTCAATACCCCCCTGTTGGGTGACGTCTATGATAGTCGCGGTCCAATGACCGGAATTTTTACGTCACTGCTGAATTCCGGCAACCGCTGGGTTTTTGTGTCTGCCTGTGACATGCCCTTTATTAATAAAAACCTTATTTCATACATGGCATTAAAGAGAACTAATGTGGACGCGGTAGTTCCCGTTGCCAATAATAAAGCAGAGCCTTTATTCGCCTTTTATAAAAAGAACCTGCTCCCATCCATGGAAAAGTGCCTTCTCAAGGGAGAAAAAAGTTTGAGAGACTTTTTAAACAGTAAAAGAGTAAAATATATCACAGCGGCAGAGCATAAGAGAATTGACAATGATATCATCTCTTTTGTTAATCTGAATTCGTCAGAAGATATACATCGTTATTTAAATGCTGCAGACAGATCAAGGTTTATTAAAGAGGTAAAGAGGAGGGATAAATGTTCGGTCTTGGAGCAACTGAGTTAGTCATTATACTCATCATTGTAGTCATACTCTTTGGCGCGTCACGGCTGCCGGAAATAGGCAAAGGTGTTGGAGAAGCGATAAAAAATTTCAAAAAATCCACATCTGAAAACCCTGAAATAAATGTAACGCCGAATGATAAATCTGACGAAACCGGAGACGATCAGGAAAAAAAGGCGTAAGTGAAATTGCAACAGGCTGTCGCTGAAATTGATCTTGCCGCCCTCTCTCATAATCTTGGCATTGCTCAAAAACGTGCCGGCAGCGCAGACATTCTCGCTGTTGTCAAGGCAGATGCGTACGGTCATGGAGCAAACACCCTTTCAAATCACCTTATCACCAGCGGTGCAGCCGCACTTGGAGTCGCATTCACCCATGAAGCCATAGCTCTCAGAGAATCAGGAATAACATGTCCGATTCTTGTTTTTTTTGACAGAGATAATATCAGGGAAATTATAGATTACAACCTCACTCCTGTTGTATTCGACGTAACCACAGCAGAGGCCCTGTCAAAAGAAGCCCGCAAAGCAAACCGTGATCTACCGATCCATATTAAGGTTGACACAGGCATGGGGCGCGTCGGGTTCTGCATGGATAAAGCCAAAAAGGAGATACTGAATATTTCCCGGTTAAAAAATATCAGGCTCGAGGGCCTGATGAGCCATTTTTCTGAAGCTGACCTTGAGAATAAAGAGTTCGCAGAAAAGCAGGTCAGATCCTTTGTGAACCTGGTGAGCGAGTTGAAGCAAAAGAGCATCACCTTTAGATACCACCATATGTCCAATAGTGCAGCGATCCTGTCCATGCCTGATGCTCACTTTAATATGGTACGACCGGGCATAATGCTTTACGGTTATGGCGTCCCGGAAGGAAATGATCTCAAGCCTGTCTTGACCCTGAAAAGCACCATCGTTCTTCTAAAAAAGGTGCCCAAAGGGACTCCCATCAGTTATGGAAGAACCTTTATCACAAAAAAACCGAGTGTCATAGCAACTGTTCCCTTTGGTTATGCTGACGGGTACTGCAGAGCACTCTCAAACCAGGGTGAAGTCCTTATTTGCGGGAAACGTGTTCCCGTCATAGGGAGGGTCTGTATGGATACGATAATGATTGATGTAACTGAAATTGATAATATCGATTACCACTCAGAAGTAGTGCTCCTGGGGAAACAGGGCAGAGAACAGATCACCGCTGATGAGATTGCGGCCAAAACAGACACTATCCCTTATGAAGTCCTGACTTCGATCGGCCAGAGAGTAAAAAGGGTGTACAGGAAAAGCGGTTAAGGCTTGGTTCAGAGCAGTCAGGCACGCAACACTACTTTGGATACTGCTATGGGACAGAGACAACATCTTTGTTGATCTTCTTGATCATTTGTATCCGGGTTCCATTCATGGTTTTCTCAAATTTCATATCATCAAGATAAATTCTGACACGGCCGCTCTCATTTTCCAGGGTTTTACGGTCAACCAGCAGATCTGCAATCTCTATAGAAAAGATTCCCTCTGCACATATGAACTTGAGATCATACCTGTCTGCGAAAACCTGCTTGTTCTCCAGAACGCCTGCAAAGAGTTCAGCCATTGCCACCTGAAGTTTTCCGGTGATCTCTGACGGGATATTGTAATGAAGAGCAGCCTGCTTCAGTAAGTTAACAGCAACAGACTCAGCCCCGGAGTTCGCCGGTATCGAGAGGTCGAATGAGGGAATTGAAACAACACGTGGCCGGTCGGGTTGCCTTTTTAGAATCAGCTCTCTGATACTGCTCACTGGTTTCATCTCGACTTCCTTGTAGTACAGAACCTTTATGACATCAGTTAACAGTTTATCATTAACCATTCCGATTGTGCTGAACCCTGTTTCAATAGTGCCTGATGCCTCAAGCATATGCATAATGCTATCGAGTTTCTCAGACTCAATAGCCAGTTTCTCAGACAGGGCCAGAAAGTCAGGGGCACTGTCCCGGCTGCACATACTGTACAGGAGCTGCAGAGACGGCTTTCTCAACTCAAATTGAGATATAGAGGATTTCAGCTGTGATGTCCAGTACGTGGCAATATTACCTGTTTCAACCTCTTTCATGTAGACTTTCCAGAAATCATCTTCAGTCAATGTCCTGCATGTATGTCTGGCTGTCTGCATAAAGCTCTTCAGGTAAAAAGGATTACCGTTAAACATACTGATCTTTTGAGTCATATCCAGCTCAATATTCACATTCAGCATGTCGCCAAGCAGCTTGAAGAGCAACAGGCTTTCATGAGTTTCCAGACCCTGCAGATTCATCTGTTCAAATCTGGAACCGGTTGATGATTCTTCATGGAATATATTCTGGAGTTCAAACCGGGACCCGGAAATAATATGCGGTGTGTTATGGGAAGAGACCGGCCTTTCAAGATACATCCACAAATTACCTGAAGCGCCTTCTGTGTTATGATCAAAAAGATTTTTTATCTTATGAAAATCATCAATTATGGAAACAACAGCCGTGCCTGAGTTCATAAAACTCGTATAGGGTGCGTTAAGAGCAGAGGAAAACATTCTGACTGTTTCGCCTTCCTCCTTTAATTTCATGAACCTGTCTATAATGTCGGCAGCCCATTGGAGCCCGCGCTTTTCAGCAAGTGACCTGAGGTCTCTCAATGAGTATATCCCGTTATAAATCAATGAAGCATCCTTATCGAGAAAGGCGAGGCACTGCAGAATAAAGCTCCTCAGGTAGTCCCGCGAGAAATCTTCAAGGGTCGCATAGGTTTTAACAGTATAGAAAAAAGGAATGGCATCACGCTGGAGGTTAAAAAGGCGGTTGTATACATGCTTGAGAAGCTCTGTTTTGCCAACCCCTCTTCTTCCATAGAGGAGAATGCTGTTTGCGTCTCCTGTCGCGGCCTCCGCTGCCAGTCCCTGAAGACCTTCAAGCTCTTCATTTCTACCAAGAAAATTTTTTGTGGTTAATTCCTTGAATGGCATAGTATAGTTTCCCCTGTCGTACTGGCTAATGTATAGAACTGCTAAATGGTTGTGTGAATAAGAAAGAAAAGTAAAAAATTTATGAAAAAATGGAACGCGTTAATCGCTGAATAATCTGCATCAAAGGTAGACTACTCTGTTACCGCCAGCCTTTTTAGCAAGATACAGCGCCTGATCAGTCTTCTCGATAAGTTCCATGATCGAGTTCGCATCATCAGGAAAAGTAGCGAGCCCCATACTGACACTTAAGGGCATATCAACATCATATCGGCCCAGTGAATCATCTATTTTCTCCTTGAGACGATTTGTAATCTGTATTGCGTCATCTTTCGATGTCTGCGGGAAAATGGCGACAAACTCGTCCCCGCCAAAACGCGCGGCAATATCAATAGTTCGCAGAGACTGTTCAAGAGTCCGGGCAAGATCCCGTATGAGGTTATCTCCTGGAATATGACCGTATGTATCATTATATTCCTTGAATTTATCCAAATCAAGCATCATAAAACTGAAGGGATGCTTGTACCTGTTGAACCGTGTAATTTCTTCTGATAACCTTCTGTTGAGATATCGTCTATTATAAATACCTGTCAGAGGGTCAGTTATGGACAGTTTCTGCAGATCTTTCGCACGGTCATACAGCAGAGTTCTCTCGATCACAATCGCTGCACTGTTCATAATTGACTGGACCAGATTCAGATCATCTTCAGTAAAAGCGGTGCCTTTTATCTTGTCTGATATATTCATGACCCCCTTTAACCTGTCCTCAAGCATTATCGGTACACTGATAAATGATTTTGTTTTATACCGTTCCCTGCTTCCCTGTTTGATCCTGGCATCCTGCTCAATATCTTTTACCAGAAGGGGGCCGCCGCTCTCGATTACCTGACCGGCTATGCTGTTATGCATTTTAAGCCTCATTTTTTCTTTCACCGTACCGTCAATACACTTTCTGGCCTCAACGATGAGCTCAGAGGTTTCAGGGTCCATAATCATGAGAGAACCCTGCTCAGCTTCGAGGAGCTGTAAAGATTTATTCAGGAGCGTATTGAGAAGGCTGTCCTTATCCAGAATGTTACTGAGGCTCTGTGAAAATTCGCTGAGAGAGGACATCCTGCTGTCTTCCTTGATGCTGGGCACCGCATGTGTACGGAGATGCTGGTTCTCAAGGTTTAACTGTACATAATCTCTGAAGGAGGCCATAATCCTCAGATCGTCGCTCGAAAATTTTCTATTATAGATTCCGATAATACCCTGAATGGAGCCTTCCGTAAATATAGGGAAGAAATATGCTGACTTAATCTCGCCAAGAGGCACTGCACTTATTATCGTGCCGGGATTTTCAGAGAAATATACAGATTTTGTTTGTTTCATTTCATGAATGACCTGACTATCGTTATCCAGCGACAACTCCATAATAGTATCCTTGTGTTCTCCGGTAGCATATACGGTCTTGTATTTGAAGCTGCTTTTGCTCTGAAGCAGGAATGAAGCCGAAGTCGAACCGAAGACAAACTCAATGGTATCCATGATGTAGCGGTACATCAGCTCCGGGTTCTTTGATAATGTTCCGAAGGTCTGGCTGTCAAAGAGAGCTGTCATCCGGACAAGCTTTTCCTCAACCATGGATCTCTCTTCCGTACTGCTTAACATGCGCGTCACCGTGAAACAGACATATCGTGCTATGGATTTCAGGTAATCATCCTGCACAAAGCTCAAGGGTACTGCTTGAGGTATTTCAGACAGGTTATTGTCTCGCGCCAGTTTCAGAAATTGCAGCAGGTCATCATAGGAAGAAAAGTTGCCTCTTCCCACAACAACAACCTTCTCACCAGAACGCTCGACCTGAAATGCGAAGTTTGCCAGTCCAGCCTTGCACTTGTACATAAGAGGTTCATCTGATGAAAGGGACTCAAACATTTCCTTGTTACAGGTATCGGGGCATGAGATAATTTCCAGGTTCGCTGACCTGAGAAATTCACAATATACCGGCTCTTTTGTCGCAGATATGGGTGATCCATCAACAGTATAGATCTCAAACTCGAAATTGACTGCGTCTGAGAGGCTCAGAAAATACTCACGCCACTCCTGCGATGACAGGAGCTCCTGCAGAGACATATCTTCTTTTGGGTTAGTATTCATCGGTACATTATTCTTAAGAGAATCATTAGTCAGGGAATCCTGGTGACCGTTTTCGTGTCGCTTTATAGAGCCATCTGCTTTGAGATGATCAGTCACAAAACTCCCTGCCTTTAACAAAACGATATTGCAAATATCCAGCCAGCCTGTAACCCCTTGTAATTATGATGTTTTACTTTTCAGTTCCGGATTAATTGTAAAATCACCCGACATTTATATCTTAAGGTATCTATTAAAACACAATATTAACTTTAAATTCAAGCACTTTTTGATTGTAATTTATTTTTACAAATGAAAAGGCAAACCTAAAGATACGTACCACTTACCTTAATGAAACTGGCATTACGGTACGTACAAATGTTCGGAAAAAGAAAAGTCATTGTGGCATGAAGGCAGTTATTTGCCGGTGAGTTTAGCAGGGTCAAGAACTCGATCCGCTTCTTTTTCGTCCAAAATCCCCTTCTCTACAACAAGACATTTAACCGTCTTTCCTGTCCGAAATGCTTCTTTTGATACTTCAGATGCTGACGCATATCCGATCAATGGATTCAGAGCTGTTGCCATGGCAAGCGTTGCGTTTGCATAATCTCTGCATCTTTTTTTGTCCACCTTAATCCCTCTGACACACTTGTCATTAAAGGCGATGATACCATTGCTCAGTATTTCAAGGGAATCGAGAAGATTATAGGCGATCACTGGCATCATGACATTCAGTTCAAGCTGCGATGCCTGCGTTGCATAGGCAACAGCAGTATCGTTTCCAATAACCTGAAAACAGATCATGTTAAGCATTTCCGCCATAACCGGGTTTACCTTTCCGGGCATAATCGATGAGCCGGGCTGCACAGCCGGCAATGTAATTTCAGCAAACCCTGTTCTTGGTCCTGAACTGAGGAGACGAAAATCATTCGCTATTTTTGTCAGGGTAATAGCAACACCACGAAGTGCCGCGCTCAATTCAAGGGCAGGATTCACATTCTGTATCCCTTCGAAGGGATTCTCACAGCTCATAACCTTCATGCGGGTGAGCTTCTTTATCTCTCTGATTACATTCCCCTTAAAGCTCCGGTGTGCATTGATCCCCGTACCCAGGGCATTGCCCCCGATCGGCAGTTTTAAAAGCGAGATAAACGAGTTTTTCACTCTCCCTATATCCTTTTCAACAGCCGTGCGATAACCGCCAAATTCCTGTCCCAGTCTCACAGGCACAGCATCCTGCATATGAGTTCGACCGGACTTGACAACTGAATCAAACTGCCTGGACTTTGCTGCCAGGGAATTCCGCAATTTTCCAAGTGCCGGTATCAACTTACCTTTTACCATCTCAGCAGAGGAAATATACATGGCCGTAGGAATAGTATCATTCGTCGACTGGGCCATATTGACGTGATCATTTGGATTGACAATGCTGTAGTCACCTCGCGCGCCGCCCAGTAACTCAATGGACCTGTTCGCGATGACTTCATTCGCATTCATGTTCTGGGATGTACCGGCACCGGCCTGATATACATCTACAACAAAATCTCCGTCGTGTTCCCCTCTGATCACTTCCAGTGCTGCTTTTTCAATTGCCCTGAGCATCTTTTTGGAAATAAGGCCGAGGCTTCCATTTGCCCTGGCGGCAGCAAGTTTTACAATCCCCTGGGCCCTGATGAACTGCCTTGGCAACTTCCGCCCGCTTACCGGAAAGTTTAATAGGGCCCTCTTTGTCTGAATTCCGTAGTAAACATTATCAGGCAGTTCCATAGTCCCCATAGTATCTTTTTCTGTCCTCACCGTATGCCTCCTCATTCTCCTGAATGTCTTTAAGGATTAAAGTTTACCATAAGCAGCGATGAATTCAAAAAGAAAACATCCCATAATTCAACCATGAGAGATGTTGAAGAATCAGTGGTTATGCCCTGTCTCCAGCTGAATATTCTTCTACTGACTTAACTGTTCAGCAACATGAATTTTGACAGCGAACAGGACATTAATTATAATGAAAGTCATGATTCCCTATCCTGAAATAATACTCCGCCTCTGTCTCGGCGCTCTTCTCGGCGGAATTCTCGGCTTTGAACGGGAAGCGCACGGAAGGGCCGCAGGGTTCAGAACTCAGCTCATCGTCTGTTTAGCATCAGTACTGATAATGATTGTGTCAGAAAACTACTATTATTATCTCCACAACCAGGACGCTTCCCTGCGGATTGATCCTGCCAGGATTTCTGCGGGAGCCTTGATCGGCATCGGATTCCTCGGCGCCGGAGTAATCGTCAAAAGTGGTTACGCTGTCCGAGGATTAACAACTGCGGCATCGATCTGGATAATCTCAGCGATAGGGCTTGCCATTGGCGGGGGACTGTACGTTGAAGGGCTGGTAACGTTCACTATTACGATTATAGCCCTGATGTTCCTCAGAAAATTAGAAAAAAGAATCAAAACCCTTCGCTATAAGGACCTGATTGTATCGGCCTCTGACGGGGAAGACATGGAAGAGATGATAGCCCTGATAATTGCCGATACAGGATTTCACATACACGCGGTTGACTACGAAACAAAACCGTCAACAGATGAAATTATTTATCGCTTCAGCATATCCTCGAGAGACAGAGATGCAAAACGCCGCCTGTTCCGTAAATTACTTGAAACAGATTCTGTCAATACAATAAGAATCTCGGGATAGATGCACAGCAGATGATGGTAAACGCAGGTACTTAAGAATTTAAGAGTTTGTTAAAGGGGTAACGTCTGAGGAATCCCATAAACTGCTCAACTGTATGAGACGGTTCTTTCGCCTTGCGGTAAACCATTGAAAAGTCTCTGACAAACTTTTCCTCTTTAAAGACCGCCTGTTTCAGAGATCCATACTTTGCTTCTTTTTTGGTCGCCCACCTGGACAGGATAGATGTTCCGAGCCCTTCCTCCACAGCACCTTTGATAGATTCAGTGCTGCCCATCACCAGAGATATTTTCAGATTCTGCTGGGACATTCCATGCTTTGAAAGATATTTTTCAATTGCCTGCCTGGTACCGGAACCCTCTTCTCTAAAGATGAGCGGTTCCTTTGAAAGTTCCATTATTGAAATAGAGGACTTCTTTGCGAGGTGATGATATGGTGATAATACGAGCACCATCTCATCGGGGATAAGCTTCTCTATCAGGAGTTTCTGTTTGTTAACATCTCCTTCGACAAGTCCGATATCAACACTCCCGGCATTGAGAAAGTCAACTACAGCTTTTGTATTGCCAATATGAATATGAATTCCCACTTTGGGATACCTTCTCTTAAAGTCAGACACAACAGCAGGAATAACATAGTTGCCGATTGTTGAGCTGGCACCAACAGAAATAACCCCCTTAACCAGGCCCGTCACACCGCCAATTTCTTTTTCAGCGGAAGCATAAAGCCCGTTAATTTCCTTTGCGTATTTATAGAGCATTTCTCCTGCTTTGGTAAGTGTTATTACACAGCCCGACCGGTTGAACAGTTTTGTTCCGTACATTTCTTCAAGGGCTTGAATCTGGAGACTAACAGCAGGCTGGGTCAGGCGAATAATTTCAGACGCCCGGGAAAAACTTTTTGTTTCAGCGACTATGCAGAATACTTTTAATTTGTGGTCATCCATTAGATAAATAATTCTACCGCACTAAAATATATAAAGTCAATTCATCTCCTGAAAATAGCTGGCCTCAACTCAGAACGTTCATATCGGGGAAAGAGCGCTCAGATGCGCGCGCTAAACAGCGCATGAAACTGAAGGAAGAGAGTGGGTTGAACTCGTTATCCGAAAAAAATCGAGAGCAAAACAAAATCAACCTGGTATACATACATGTATTGAAAAAAAGCGCATCAAAATGTAAAATCTATCATCAAATTCTATAATAATGTATGGTGACTCTCTTATGAAAAAGTTCTGTCTGGTTTTATTATTGATCGCGTTATCTGTCAGTTGCGGTAAAGATATTGTAAAGCCGTCTGATGACTCACGTGCAGCTACTGATGCAGTAGCAACGATTGAGATAATAAAGAATGCCTATGAGCTCAAGAATAAAGACACGCTGCAAAACCATGTTGAGTCAGAGCAGTTTGATAGAATCACGTCCGGCATGTTCTTTGACAGGGCTGAACTGACTTTTACCACCAGGCTGATTAAGATCACAGACGCAGCAGTTCTGGTCGATGTAAACTGGCAGGGCTCCTGGTGGATCGGCAGCAGCGGCAAGCTTGACAACAGGGGCACAGCTAACTTTGTATTGGATAATACCGCAAATAAGCTGAAAAACATAAATGGTGACAGCCCGTTTATGATACCCGTGGCACGGTAGACAGAGTATGACGGAATTTTCAGGTACAATCAGGGTATCATATTTGTAGCCGAAGTGGCGGAACTGGCAGACGCGCTAGGTTCAGGGTCTAGTGGAGATTTCTCTGTGGGGGTTCGAATCCCCCCTTCGGCACCACATATCTTTTAATCCCCCGCCATTGCATTAAATATCCTTCAAATTTTAATTGAGCTGTGGGTAGTGATAATTTAGCACTCTCTCGTGAGGAGATTGTAAGACTGCGTCATACTATTTCTGTGGGACTACTGCTGTCAGTTTCTATAAAACTGAGAAGATAATCCTTGAACCGTCCGGGCAAAAGCCATCGTATGCCGAACTTTTCAGCCCATTTTATAGCCCCATGGTCAACAGTCACAAGCAATGCGTCAAGCTCCTTCGCCAGAAGAATCAGGTCAACGTCTTCCTTACTGTCAATTATTCCCTCCCTGAGGGCGTCCCTGTAGTTCTTCCTCATGTTCTGAATCAACTCCCGCTCATCAGTCTTTCCCGCGCTCCTGACAGCCTTTTCAGCTATTCTCAGGCCTTTGTTAATCCTGTCTCTCATGTCTTCAACAAGTTCGTAGAGAAGGTAGGCAGGGCAGGTCAATACATGCTTATCGGGCGGCCTCTGGTGCAGAACAGCGAGAAAACGGCCGGGAATTTCATCTTGATCAACAAAATTCAGCAGCTCCTGAAAAATGGAGGTCGGCATATAGAATTCCAGAGACGGGATCTGCTCCGCTATAAGCAGAAAGCCATGAAGTGCTTCAGTTGGCGAGTTACCAAAACTGTGACGGATTTCCGGGTTAACAAACAGACTCGTGTCAAGAACTACTTTGTCTTTTCTGGGTCTCACGGGCATCATTAATATCAAGGATAAAAGAATTCCAGTTATCGCATTCAGGGCACCTGCCGGACCACTCCGTTGATTCAAAATCACATTCAGAGCAGGTGTAGGGAACTACAATGGGCTTATCAATTCTCAATGCCTTTTTATATTCGTCTATTGCTTTCTCTTTTTCCGAACGCCTTTCATAGACAGTGCCGAGCAAGGTGTGCATGCCCGGAATATCCAGTACAGCGGGATCAATTGCATTTACTGTTTCTGAAACATGGTCTATCATCTCAAGACGATAGTACAGCTTGGCAAGAAAAAAACGGAGTTTCACATTTTTAGGATTTTTCTGTAATGATTTCTGATAAATGTCAATAATCGAACCAGGTTCACCCTCTGCTATATAAAAGTCCTCAAGCCTTGCCAGAATGACCATGGACTCTGTTGTCTCATATCCCTTCAGCAAAATGTTTTTTGCGTCGCTGGTGTTCCCGCCTTTCATATAGGCATCTGCAAGAGCAAGGTATGCTGAGGTGAAGTTCTCATCACTTTTCATGATCGCTTTCAGGGACTTGATTGCCTTGTCACCGTCACCATCTTCAATTCCCTGGCAAGCCAGCTCATATTTATACCCTGTCAGTCTTCTGTTCTCGGCCTCTTCCTCTTCAGGCGAAAGCTTGCCTTTCAGAATTTTAGTCTGTATCTCTATGAGCTCATTCCAGTTTCTGTTTGTTTCGTATATCTCCCTTTTTCTCACAAGTATTCTGGAATTTTCATCATCAATTTCCAGTATGCTGTCAAGATACTTTAACGCTTCCGGCCATTTATGCTCTGATTCAGCAACATTGGCAAGTGATAACAGTACCTCAATACTCCTGGGCTTTACCTCTCTCGCCTTTAAGTAAAAATCTTTGGCCTCTTCATGCTCTCCCTCAATGTAGGAGGTATCTCCCAGCCTTAACAGCGCGTTTACATGCGTTGGATTGCTTTCAGTTACCTGCTTGAAAAGTTCCGCTGCCTCTTTGTGTCTGGAGGCATAAAATGCTTCAAGACCTTTTGCATAGGTTTCCTGTATCTTTAGTTCCTTTTTCTGCTGCCGCTGAATTTGCCAATGATCAAAGTAGCGCCGGGCATCCCGTATCGAATAAATAATCAGCATAAATATGATGGATACTCCTGTGGCTCCAAGGATCAGTGCGATAACCGGAATTGAGTGCGAAATATCTTTCCAGATAGTCAGATCAACTGTTCCCTGATTAAAGTATGCGAGCACCCCGAGTACTGCGAGAAATATAATTATTACTAACTTTGTCATAGCATCCCCTGATATTTTGAATTATATGTTGGCATGACCGGTTGTATTTAATTCCCTGTAGAGTGAGCGGCAAGGTCCTTATCCTCTACCCTCGGAGCGTCAATCCAGAATTTTTCAAGGTTATAAAAGTCTCTTGTTTCCCTGTCAAAGATATGAATGACTATGTCACCATAGTCAAGCAGCACCCAGTGAGCATTTTCTAGCCCTTCCCGTCCCAGAGGCTTAACGCCCAGCCCTGAAAAGTACTTATCGATTGATTCCGCGATAGCTCTTATCTGGGCTGGATTTTCACCCGTACAGATAACAAAGTAATCTGCAATTGCCGAAAGGTTTTTCAGCTCGAGTATGACCGTGTCCGCGGCCTTCTTGTCAGCAGCCTTTCCAGCGGCCTCAATTGCTCTTTTTTTAATATTAATAGTTACAGAAACCTCTCATTCCCAACATCATTTATGTCTGTACAGGTTATTTGAAATTATATAAGATTTTACAGAATCAGGCAAGAGATATCTGACGTTTCTCCCTGCTGTTACGAAATCTCTTATCTCGGACGCTGAGATATTAAGAGCCGTAACCCGTAAAAGATGGCCTGAGCGCTTCCGAGAGATATCATAGTTCAGATGATTTATGCTCCCTTTGTCAAGATCCCTTAATGCTTTTTTCGGTACACCATTCAGGTAGGGGGAATCAGCCAGACCCGCAAAGGTATATCCCGGCCTGGATATTACAACGATATGTGAGAGACTGATCAGCCTGTCCGGATTTTTCCACAAAGGAAGATCCCTGAAAGCGTCTATGCCCAGTATGAAATAGAGTTCACTCTTTTTATACCTGCTTTTTAGTTTTCCTATGGTGTCAACAGTAAATGACTTCCCCGAAGTTTTAATCTCAATGTCTGATATGGTAAAACGCGGATTGTCTTCAATAGCTCTGCTGACCATGTTAAACCGATGGTCTCCGTCTTCCAGGTCTGGTTTGTAAAAAGGTGTATTGCCCGCAGGAACAAAGATAATTCTGTCCAGATCCAGACAGTCCGCAACCTCTTCTGCAGCCCTGAGATGGCCATAATGCACAGGATTAAAGGTTCCGCCATAAACACCTGTTTTCATGATATATATTTACTGATATCCCTTGATCCGTACATATCTCCTCGATCGCTGTCTTAGCTCCTCAGCTGCCCATTTCCCAGGACAATAAACTTTGTACATGTCAGCTCCTCGAGTCCCATCGGACCCCGCGCATGAATCTTGTCTGTGGAAATGCCCATTTCCGCCCCAAGACCATATTGGAATCCATCACTGAACCGGGTAGAAACATTTACATGGACAGACGCTGAATCAACCTCTCTTAAAAAACGCATTGCCTTGCTGTAGTCCTCAGTGACAATCGCTTCTGTGTGAGAAGAACTGTACTGTGCAATATGGTCCATCGCATGATCAATATCTTTGACGACTTTAACATTAAGGATAAGGTCAACGTATTCACGGTAAAAGTCATCGTCTACTGCCGCTTTCACAGACCTGTCAAAACTCAAGGTCTTTGGGCATCCCTTAATCAGAACCTTTGCCTTTTTAAACCTTTTGAGCATTGAAGGGAGAAACTGTCTCGCGACTTTCTGATCAACCAGCATCGTTTCCATAGCATTACAGGTGCCGGGACGCTGAACTTTTGCATTGAAACAGATATCCTCCGCCATCTGAAGGTCTGCATCGCGGTCTACAAAAACATGACATACGCCCTTATAATGTTTAAGAACAGGGATTCTTGAGTTTTCTGTTACCGCCCGTATCAGCCCTTCCCCGCCGCGGGGAATAACAACATCAATTAACCCCTCGAGCTTGACCATTTCCATTATAGCCTGTCTGTCCGTTTTATCAATAAAGGTGATTGCACCTTCATGAATACCTTCTTTTTTAGCGACACTCCTGAGAATCCTTACGATCGCCCTGTTAGAATAAATAGCCTCAGACCCGCCCCTCAGCACAACCGCATTCCCTGCCTTGAGACATAATGCGGTCGCATCAGCTGTCACATTCGGCCTTGACTCATAAATGATCGCGATCACTCCCAAAGGCACTCTCATCTTGCCTACGCTCATCCCATTTGGTCTTTGCCACATTTTTGTGACCTCACCGATCGGGTCAGGAAGGGCAGCAACCTCAACGAGTCCGCGGGCCATGTCTTCGATTCGCTCCGTTGTCAGGGTAAGCCTGTCGATCATGGCTTTTGTGAGCCCTTTCTTTCTGGCAAATTCAATGTCCTTTCTGTTCGCCTTTTTAAGGTCACCAGATTTTTTTCTAATCGCATCTGCCATCTTCAGCAGGGCCCTGTTCTTTATCTCCGAGGAAACCGTTGCTATCGCCCGTGCACCCTCCCTGGCTTCCAGCGCTTTGCTTAAAACGAATGATTTCAGATCCATTTAATTCCTCCCGGTAATATAAAAATATTATCCATTGTAGCATAACTTAAAGAAGAGAATAACGTTGCCATGGCCATCTCATGTCATAGCCGGCAGGGGCGGTGCAAGCCCGGAACAATGCTGCAGCATGCCTCTGTGAAGGTTAACAATGAAGATGCATGTTCTC
Source organism: Thermodesulfovibrionia bacterium (assembly GCA_947259645.1). Lineage (GTDB taxonomy): Bacteria > Nitrospirota > Thermodesulfovibrionia > UBA6902 > UBA6902 > Glo-13. The sequence continues at coordinate 39,451 of CAMYND010000014.1, forward strand.
GTGATAAAATAAAAAATAATCTGACCGGTTAACTTCTCGATAAAATCTGCTATAATATTTTGCTATGTCATTACTGGATGAGTTTATAACAGAGCCCAAGATTGCCTACTTCTCGATGGAGATAGGGTTGAGAGATGAAATTCCGACATTTTCAGGCGGCCTCGGAGTTCTCGCCGGCGATACTGTTAAATCAGCTGCTGATTTAAATCTCCCCTTTGTTCCGGTAACCCTGATAAGCAAAAAAGGCTACTTTGTCCAGAGTATTGATAAAGAGGGGCACCAGACTGAGAAGCCGGCAACCTGGGACCCTTCCACTCTGATGAAGCTTGCCCCGGAGAAAGTATCCGTTACGATCGAGGGCAGGATAGTCATTATCCAGGCTTGGGTATATTTTGTTGAAAGCCCCAGAGGGGCAGTCGTACCGGTAATATATCTGGATGCTGACCTGCCTGAAAACAGCCCCGAAGACCGTACATTGACAGACCATCTCTATGGCGGTGACAACACTTACCGAATCAAGCAGGAACTTATCCTGGGTATTGGCGGCGTCAGAATGCTCAGAAAGCTCGGCTTTAAGATAAAAAAGTATCATATGAATGAAGGTCATGCTGCTTTTCTGACACTTGAGCTCCTGCATAAACACAAGAAAGACATTGAATCTGTCTGGGATGAGTCACATATTTGGGATACAGAATCTGTCAAGGACCTCTGTGTGTTTACAACACATACTCCTGTAGAAGCAGGTCATGACAATTTTCCCTATGAGCTTTTCAGCAAGGTTTTTGGAGATTATTTTCCTGTAAATATCCTGAAAACCCTTGCCGGAGAAAAAAGCGTTAACATGACGCTTCTGGGTTTCAATCTAAGCAATTTTGTAAACGGCGTTGCCAAAAAGCATGGGGAAGTATCTAAGAACATGTTTCCGGGATATAAAATAAATGCGATTACAAATGGTGTACATTCGTTTACATGGACCTGTGAGAGCTTTAAAAAAATATATGACAAATATCTTCCCGGATGGGCGAACGAGCCGGAAATATTTGTCCGTATCGGCATAATACCTGATGAGGAAATCTGGAAAGCACATTCCACCGCGAAGATCAAATTGATTGACTACGTGAACTCCGTGTCCGGTTCTGATATGGATTATGATACGTTAACAATAGGGTTTGCACGAAGGGCAACTGCCTATAAAAGAGCTGACCTTCTCTTTACTGACCTGCAAAGACTTGAGAAGCTGGGCACCGGTAAGATTCAGGTTGTGTACGCGGGAAAGGCCCACCCGAAAGATGGAGTTGGGAAAGAGCTGATTGAAAAGATCTTTGCCTACAAGGAAAAGCTCAAGGGAAAAATCAAGATAGCCTTTATTGAAAACTATAAGATGGACATCGCCCTTGACCTTGTCTCCGGTGTTGATATCTGGCTGAATACGCCCTTAAGGCCTCTTGAAGCATCAGGAACGAGCGGAATGAAAGCAGCCCATAATGGAGTCATGAACTTTAGCGTGCTCGACGGGTGGTGGATAGAGGGTCATATAGAAGGTTTTACCGGCTGGGCAATAGGACCGGCCCCAAAGGAAGTGGAACCTGACAACAATATGAATGCCATCGATGCGGAAGACCTTTATGATAAACTTGAAAACCGTATAATTCCCTCATATTACAATGACAGAAAAACATGGATCAGGATGATGCAAAACGCGATCGGGAAAAATGCCTATTATTTTAACAGTCACCGAATGATGCGCCGTTATGTAACAGAAGCCTACATCAGGTAGAGTACAGAAGGTCCCCGCAGGGTAGTAGTCGGCTGGAGAATATCAGAAATTATCGAGAGGACCGAGAAGTTTTATTTTCCATTGAGCTGATTATCATTGAGTGATTTCAGTTTCTTATGAAGGGCTAGAATACTTTCTCTCATCTGCTCCTTTGATGGTTCACCTGACTCCATATCAGATAACAGTTTCATCATTTCCGAGTCAATTTCTTTACTGACGCTTTCTTTATATTGATACATTGCTTCATGCCGGGTCAGAACCTTGTTGACCTCAATGACAAACGATTTGATATAAATATCATCATTGGTCCTCACATTAAGACGCCTCGTACAGTCGCCTGCCACTATAAGCCTGATCTCTGTTTTCAACCTCTGAAAAGGACCTATGAGACGATGGGAAAAGAGCATCGTCAGCACAGCAACAATAATCACATAACCAGCCATGATGATAAAAAACATCAATGTTCCATGGCCTATCTTCTCACTTAGTTCTTTTGCAAAATACGTAAAAAAGGCTGTGATCAGAAGAGACCAGAGAATAATGACAGCAATGGAAAGCCGAAGTTCCTTCGAAACGAAATATTTCTGTCTTATCTGTTTTAATCCCATAGTAAATATAGTATCACTAATTATGCAGCTGCACATATGTCACGATGTTCAACATTTACCTGCATGCGTGACCAGTCTCTAGTTATAGTAATAAGTATAGCCTCCTGTTAAATGTGATTCACATCACATTTTCACTCACCGGAGCGCTTTCAGAGCAGATATCAGCTGTTTTCTGAAAAAAAAGACCGGGAAAAAATCCCGGCCTCTTGCATGTCTTTACTTAAAAGAACAGCGCTCTCTATTTGGCCGCCCCGACTTCCTTTTCAGCCTTTGCCTTTGCTATTGCGGCTTTTTTGGCCTGATAGGCCTCAATAACTTGCGCGTAATTAAATGTACCTGTTATCGCTGCTTTTGGGCATCGAGCGGTACACATTCCACAGCCAATACATCTGCTCTGATCTATTACATGTAATTTCTTTAATTCACCTGAAGCCGCGTTTACCGGGCAGATTTTAGCACATGCATGACAGCCGATACATGCATCTGTAACAAAAGCCTTCGGCCTGTTTGGAATGTGGTCCAGTATCGCATTCGTGGGGCACTTTCTCACGCACAGCCCGCATACCCTGCACTTGTCAAGATCTATCCGGGAGAGAAAATTATCAACTTTTGCCGCATTGAACGGACAGGTTTTCACGCAGAGCCCGCAGGCTATACACCCGGTTTGACAATTCTTTTTTGTCAAAGGCCCTTTATCCTTTGAATGACAGCTGACCAATACTTCTTTCGCCATCGGGAGAATCTCTATAACGTTTATCGGGCAGGTCTGAGCGCATACTCCACAGGCAGTACATTTGACCGGGTCTATCACTGGGAGGTTTTCCTCGTTCATGGTGATAGCCCCAAAAGGACAGGCGCGGAAACACGATCCATATCCCAGGCAGCCATAAATACAGGCCTTGTCTCCACCGCTGGCAAGTATCGCTGCCTTGCAATCCTTGACCCCCTCATACTTAAAGCGTCTGACTGACTTTGAACAGCCGCCCTGACAAAAAACCCGAGCAATTTTCGGCTCTGTCTGTTCCATTACCTTTCCGGTAATTCTGGCAACAGCCTCAGCAGTTGCTGCTCCGCCGGGAGTGCACAGAGTAGGCTTTACATCAGGATCCAGAACAACCTGCTCAGCATACTGGCGGCAGCCCGGATAACCACAGGCACCGCAATGCGCGTGCGCAAGCACATCTGATACCTGGTCAACCCTGGGGTCTTCCTTTACGGCAAACTTCTTCGCTGCAAAGGCCAGGCCGATTCCAAAAACAGCCCCTATTCCCAATAAAAATGCACCAGTGAATTTGACAAGTTCCACGAGGTCAACTGTTTCCCGGACCTCGACACCGCCCCCTACTCCAGCCAGAGGGACAGGAATCTGATTTAGATCAAATATTCTTAAAAATTGAATCAGGTCTGAGAGCGTATCGACAATGTTGAAATCCATCATTTTGCACCTTCAATAAATTTTATTATACAACGTTTATCAATAAGAGCGAGCGACATGACGTGCCCCTTCTGCGTTATAACGTTATCAACCCGGAAAAACCAGTGAAAGCAAGCGCAATCAGCCCCGCAAGAATAAACGATATGGGCAGGCCCTTGAAGGGGGCCGGCACATCAGCTACTTCAAGCTTTTCACGGATACTTGCCATAATAACAAGGGCGAGACCAAAGCCAAGCCCGGAGCCAAGGCCAAAAGCCATGCTTTCAAAAAAATTATAATGTTCTCCCGCATTTTTCAGAGGAACGGCAATAATAATACAATTTGTTGTAATCAGTGCCAGGTACACTCCAAGCTTGTAGTAGAGCGTAGGACTGACCTTTTTCATAATAGTATCAGCAGACTGAACAAATGCCGCCACAATACCTATAAAGATTATGATCTTAAGAAATGTCAGCTGAAGAGGTATCATGATAAAGGTATACACGACCCAGCTTAGTGCCGCACTCACGACCATAACAGCCGTAAAGGTTATACTCATGCCAACAGCTGTCTCCATCTTCTTGGAAACACCAAAGAATATGCAGAGGCCCAGGAACATGGTAAATACAAAGTTGTTAATTAATGCTGATGAAACGACCAGTTCAAATAGTTTGCCAAAATCCATAGTACTACCCCTTTAAATTAGGTTAAACTCCTGATGCCCCTTTACCGCCAAAGAACCTCATATCAACCCAGTTAAAAAATCCCATGAGCAGCCCAACAGCCAAAAAGCCGCCTGCCGGCAGAATCATTATCAGTAAAGGGTTCCCTGCAATCAGAGAGTAACCGAAAAGCTCTCCCTTGCCTAAAAGCTCCCTGAAGAAACTGATCACTACCATTGCCAGCAAAAAGCCAACACCCATGCCGAACCCGTCACATATTGAAGGGAATACCTTATTTTTACTTGCAAAGACCTCTGCCCTGGCGAATATCGAGGCAAATGCAACAATTATTTGAATGTAGAGGCCGATCTCCTTATAGATTGCCCGTCGGGATACGAATCTTCGGGTGAATGAATTTTCTCATCAAAGAAATCGTAAAATTAACCATCGTCTGCACAAACACGACTGATACTCCAAGGGCAACACCGTTTTTCATACCATTTGTAACCGCTATAGACGGACACAGACTGATTGCCATGCGGAAAATCGTATTTTCTCCGAACATCCCATTTTTAATTAGTTCCCAGTTACTTTTCGGCTGTAAACTCATCCTTGCACCTCACCCGATAATTTCTCTTTTAACATCTTTACCCCGTTTTTGACCCCATCCTCTGTCACGGCCCGGCTCGAGATTGTCGCCCCGGTAATTGCCTGAATTTTATCAGAGGTTTCACCCTTTATGACAACAAGTTTGTCAGCGGTCCTGCCTTTAAACTGATTCAGAAAGTAGTCCTTCTCAATCTCATCTCCCAGCCCGGGAGTTTCTCCGTGCCCCAGTACACTGATTTTCTGAACAATAAAGTTTTTATCTACTGATGCAAGAACATGGATGTAGCTTGAATACCCTTTTCCAAATCCTTCGGCAATATACCCTATGTCCTCAGGGTTTATGCACTCCTTTTCCTCTATCATATTTCCGGTTTTCTCATCTTTAACGCTCTTGATTTTTACTTCTCCGCATTTCCGCGCGGCATAATACTCTGCATGCTTCTCATGCGTTTCCCAGTCTCCCAGTTTTGCTATCGTGTCCGCTTCGGGCATCATTAATTTAAGGGCCGCTTCTTTTTCTTCTTTGGCTTTTATAAACATAATAGGTGATGTCTTGGCATATACAAAAGCCATTATCAGCCCGCCAATAACATATATAACAACGAGGTTAACGGTTATCTTTACCATGTCTGATGTCATCATTGTTTCTGCTCCTTTGTCTCCTGAATAGCACCAAACATTTTGGGTTTTACGCTTCTGTCAATCAGCGGTGCAAAACAGTTCATCAGGAGAATCGCAAACATCACGCCCTCAGGGAAACCTCCCTTTAACCTTATCAGCATGGTTATCGCCCCACATCCAACTCCAAATATTATCTGTCCTCTTCTCACGGTTGGACAGGTAACATAATCGGTTGCCATAAAAAATACTCCCAGTATCATGCCACCGCTCAACAGATGAATAATCGGATCTCCCGTGAAGAGCCCGCTATCACCGCCAAAGATCCATGCCAGCAGACCTACAGTCAGCAGGAAAGAACCCGGTATATGCCAGGTAATATATCTTCTCATAAAAAGGATGGCAGCACCGATGAGCAGAGCAATGGCAGATGTCTCTCCAATCGAGCCCGCTATGTTTCCGGTCAGGAGACTCGAATAAAGCTCCATTTTGCTGCCAAAAACTTTTATCAGCTCAGACAGCCCCTCTTCCTTCAGAATGCCCAGGGGCGTGGCAGCACTCACCGCATCCATCCCGGTAAATTTAGCCGTGGGTTCTACCCACATGGTCATCAGTTTCGGGAATGATATCAACAAAAAAGCCCGGCCGATCAGGGCAGGGTTAAATACATTGTATCCTAAACCGCCAAAGAGCAGCTTTGTTATGACAATGGCAACACCAGACCCTATTAAAGGAATATAAAAGGGTACCCCGGCAGGCAGATTCATTCCGAGCAACAGCCCTGTGAGAAAAGCGCTTCCATCACCAATAGTGCTTTCCTTGCCAATGCCTTTTTGTAAGAGGTGTTCAAACAATACAGAGGATACAATACATAAACCCAGCACATATGCTGCCCTGGGTCCAAAATAATAGATAGACATAATAACAGCCGGGAGAAGGCTGAAGTTTACGGTCCACATGATACGGGAAACAGTCTCCTTCCCTCTTACATGGGGACTTACAGAGACTATTAATTCCTGGGTTTTCGCGTCAGTTGCCATTTAATCCTCTTTAAATAATAATTTTGAAATCATATGTAACGGCTTTACATCCAAAGCTCCGCGATTATGGTTTAACCTGTGACTTTGCCAACCTCATAAATTGCACCATAGGGCGTTTCGCGGGACAAACATATGCACAGGAACCACACTCAAAGCAATCGAATAGATTATAATCCTTAGTCTCTTCGAAAAACCCTTTTTCAGAGAGGATGCTTAACTGCGACGGATTGAGGCCCATGGGACAGACATCAAGGCAGCTTCCGCATCGTATGCAGGCAGAGTACTCATCGGAAGAGACATACTCTTCTTGACTCAAAACCAGAATCCCTGATGTGCCTTTGATAACAGGGACATCGAGCGTCCACTGGGCAAAACCCATCATCGGACCGCCGGAAATAACTTTTACAGCGCCTTCAACAACCCCTCCGCACTGTTCAATAACGTCAGAAAAAAGAGTTCCGATACGAACCATCATGTTTGACGGCTCCTTAATGCCGTTTCCGGTCACTCACTGCATCGTAAATTGCCTTTGCTGTGCCCACATTCTGCACAACAACTCCGACATCCATCGGCAGCCCTTTTGTAGGGACTTCTCTCCCCTTGATGGCCTTAATAAGCATTTTCTCAGCGCCCTGAGGATATTTTATCTCAAGAGAATGGACCGAAATGGATGCTTCATCAGCTGTAGCAGACTTCATCGCATCAATGGCATCCTGTTTATTTTCTTCTATGCCGATATGACCTTCAGTTACCCCGAGAGTCTTCATAAGAATCTTCAGACCCTCAACAACTTCCCTCGGACTTTCAAGCATCAGCCTGTGATCTGCTGTTAAATAAGGCTCACACTCTGCGCCATTTATCAAAACTGTGTCTATCTTTTTTTCTTTTGGCGGGGAAAGTTTCACATTCGTGGGAAATGCAGCACCGCCCAGTCCAACTATTCCGGCATCTCTGATTATGTTTCTGATCTCATCATTTTCAAGATTCAGGTAGTCAGGGTTTTCCTTGAACTCAACAGACTCATCTTTGCCATCGCTCTCAATAACAATGGAGGGAACCATTTTCCCGCCCGGGGTCGGAAAATCCGCAATAGCCACAACCTTGCCTGAGATCGAAGAGTGCACAGGAGAGGAGACAAACCCTGAAGTCACGCCCAGGACCTGGCCACTCTTCACTTCATCTCCTATA
>CAMYND010000014.1:47376-62783 GCA_947259645.1 Thermodesulfovibrionia bacterium
TCGGGAGCTTTGCAGCAGTTATGGGTTTGTGTGATGCAAGGTCCTTGTGATACTGGGGATGAATCCCTCTTTCAAATGTTGCCGCGTTACTCATTCATTCGTCCTCAGCATAAAGAGATTGACATACTGCGTTAGTAGTTAAAAGTATTTTTAATACACATATAAAAATAACTTTTGGAGTAGAATTCGATGTAAACGTATATGAATACCATTTTCATAATACTATGTCAAGGTATCAACAGAGGTATAAATTTTTTTTATCAGAATTCACGTGCATACTACGTGAAATACTACTATGTTCACTCCTCATAAGCAAAGATATCAGCACGTTGCCTGGCATGACTTTTTCCACTAGCATTTTTCTTGCCAGAATCTTTACAAGGTCCAACCCGTGTGATACACTATGGTATGACTAAAAGCAGGTTCTTCCGGATATTATCTGCTCTCTTGATAATCGCCATTTTAATTGTACTCAGCTATAATGACCGCAATGTAAATATTCGCCCTTCTTACCAGACATCTTCCATGAAAAACCTTCATCTGACACACAAAGAGGACAAGAAAGTTAACTGGGAACTGCTGGCGGAAAATGCTATCTTCCCTATGGGAAAAAAAGAAGTAATTCTTGAGTCTATTGGTGTCAAGATCAATCATACGCCAGAAATTTACCTGACCAGCGGCAGCGGAGTTTACGCGGTGGACAGAGGTGATGTTACCCTGAACAAACCGGTAGAAATAAAAATAAAGGATTCAAAATTCTCGACAAACTCCCTCAAATGGCACAGTCAGGACGAAATAATCTCAACAAATGATTCAGTTAAATTTACCGGTGCTCATTTTCTTATAGAAGGCATCGGTCTCACCGCAAAAGTGGCACAACAAAAGGTCAGGATAGAAAAAAATGTTAAAGCTATTTTTTACCGTTAGCAGTCTGTTGTTCTATATAGCAGCCGGAGTGTCTTCCGAGGCTGCGCCGATATTAAAAAAGAGTGCCAAGCAGCCCGTAGTTATCACGTCGGAGACACTTACTGCGGACAACAAGAACAACATCGCTATTTTTGAGGGTGAGGTAGTTGCAAAAACCAGCGACATAACAATGTTCTCTGATAAAATGACCGTGACGTACGAGAAAGCGGATAATAAAATCAGTACAATACACGCGATCGGAAACGTGAAGGTCCTCAATAAAGACAGGACGCTCTTTTCAGATGAAGCTGTTTTTTTTGATAAAGAAGAAAAGATTGTATTTTCCGGCAATCCCAAGGCAATTGAAGGAGAGAACATCATAACCGGCTCACAGATTATTTTTTTCATAAAAGATGAGCGGGCGGTTGTTGAAAGAAGCAGGGTTATTCTGCAGAACACGAAGGAACTCAAGTAATGCATTCTCTCGAGATTAGCGAACTGAAGAAAAGCTATAGCGGTAAATCCGTTGTTTCAGATATATCATTAAATATCAACTCTGGTGAAGTCGTTGGGCTGCTTGGCCCCAATGGTGCCGGGAAAACCACCACGTTCTACATGATGCTCGGTCTGATTCAACCTGACAGCGGGACTATCCGTCTTGACGGAGAAAACCTCAACACCTCTCCAATGTACAAGAGAGCACGCAAAGGCATCGGCTATCTTCCCCAGGAAGCGTCTATATTCAGAAAATTAAAGGTCGAAGACAATATTAAAGCTGTTATTGAAATAATTGAATCTGACCGACAGACAATTCAGGAAAAATTGAGGAAAATTCTGGAAGAGTTCAGCCTGGTACCTATAGCCGGAAGATACGGACACCACCTGTCAGGAGGAGAACGCCGAAAAGTAGAAATTGCGCGCGCCATAGCGGTAGACCCTGTTTTCATTCTCCTCGACGAACCCTTTGCCGGTATTGACCCTCTGGCGGTAAATGAACTAAAGGAAACCCTTCGTCAGCTCACTGATAAAGGCATTGGCCTTATTATTACGGACCACAATGTGCGAGAGACTTTATCTATAACGGACAGGGCATATATAATAAGTGACGGACGCATTCTTGCTCATGGTAAACCAGATGATCTTATTGCGAATGAACTGGTGAAAAGAAGTTATCTCGGAGAGGGGTTCAGACTATAATGGCACAGGAACAGAGACTGGAACTCAGGCTGTCACAAAAACTTATTCTTACGCCGCAGTTGCAGCAGTCAATACGACTTCTTCAGCTGCCGATTCTTGAGCTTACTCAGGATATCAACCAGGAACTTATGAACAACCCGTTGCTGGAAGAAGGAGTTGAAAGGGAGCCTGAAGGGAAAAACGAATCGACCGGGACTTCTGAAGAGGAAAAATACAGAGAGCCTTCAAACGAGATTGAAACACCGCTCGAAAAAATCTTCGGTTTTACTTCTGACAGTTATTTTGAAGAAAGAGAAAGCGATGGCAGAGACTTTGGCTATTTCACTGACGGATCTGAAGAGTCTACATCCCCCTTCGAACGAAACAGGTCAAAAACCAGCCTGAACGAACATCTGTTATGGCAGCTAAGGCTTGGCCATGTTCCTGAAAATATAGGGCAGGTCGCTGAAATAATCATCAATAATATAGACGATAACGGCTACCTCCAGGCAACAGCAGAAGAGATAGAAAAACTTGCCGAAGTAGAAACAGGACGTGCAGAGGAAGCATTAAAATTTATTCATGGACTTGATCCGTCAGGCGTAGGCGCCAGGACGGTTCAGGAATGTCTGCTCCTACAGCTGGAACCGTTGAATCTTAAAGATACCCTTGTTGAAAGAATCCTCTCAGACGGATTCAGTGAACTTGAAGGCAAAAAATACAAGCAGCTTGCAACCAAGTTCAAATCATCTATCGATGATATCCTGAACGCGGTTAAAATCATCGAAGGGCTTGAACCGAGGCCGGGAAGAAACTACTCGAGCGACGAACCTGTTCATATTATCCCTGATGTTTATGTGGAAGAATCTGAAGGCAAATTTATCATCACGCTCAATGATGAGGGAGTCCCGAGACTCCGTTTATCAAACTATTACAGGAAACTTCTGGCTAATAAAAAGTCGCTGGGCCCTGAAGAGAAGCAGTTTCTCGAAGACAAGCTGCGCTCGGCAATATGGCTGTTGCGCAGCCTTGATCAGAGAAACAAAACAATATACAAGGTAACAGACAGTATCTTGAAATTTCAGGAGGATTTTTTCAGAAAAGGGGCCAAGCACCTCAAACCACTGAACCTCAGAGATGTGGCAGAAGACCTGGGCATGCATGAAAGTACCATCAGCAGAGTAACTTCCAACAAGTACATTCAATGTCCCCAGGGGCTTTTGAATTTCAGGTTCTTTTTCAGCAATGCGGTTGCAACATCAAATGGCAATATATCTTCTTCAACGGTCAAAGACCTCATTAAAAAAATCGTATCCGAGGAAGATCAGAAAATCCCCCTGAATGATCAGAAAATAGTTGAAATACTGAACTCCCACGGCATCCGTGTGGCGAGAAGAACAGCGGCAAAGTACAGAGAAGAACTTAGGATACCGGCACATATGAAAAGAAAGAAATGGTTTTAGAATATCGGGACCTATATTATTAATTGTTGCTCGTTATTGGCTGATGTTTTTTTCTTTTTTAACTTCACTGAGCATATAACCAAGAGCGAGTAACCGAAAGCAAAAGGAGGATCTCATGAACATTAAAATCAATTGCAAACATATGGATCTTACCCAGAACCTTAAAAGTTACGCAGAAGATAAAATAGGCAAATTTGATAAATACCTGAACAACATAACTGACGCGACTGTTACATTAAGTGTTGAAAAGTACCGGCACAAAACAGAAGTTCTCCTGAAAGTAAACGGGTCTCATATCCAGGCGGAAAGCATCACGGAAGAAATGTACTCATCCATTGATGAAGTGGTGGAAAAACTGGATCGCCAGTTAAGGAAGCTTAAAGAAAAAACAGTATCTCACCGCAAGAGCAAAGAAAAAGAAGACGGCTTTTCTGGAGTGGCAGAAACTCCTCCGACAATAATAAAAGATAAATCTTTCAATATTAAGCCGATGAGTGTGGAAGAAGCTGCCCTTCAGATGGATCTGGTTGACAAAACGTTTTTTGTCTTTACCAATGCCTCTACAGGAAATATTAATGTCTTATACACAAGGGGTGACGGGAACCTGGGTCTGATTGAACCAATTAAATGAAGAAAGCGGACAGCAGGCATCTTCTGACAATTATTCTGACGGGCCTTTCCGGTGCCGGAAAGACCGTAGCGCTGAACGCCTTTGAAGACAGCGGTTTCTTTTGCGTTGATAATCTTCCGTCAACTCTTATTCAGACGCTGGTAAAGCTTGGCAACAGGACGCCAACGATCTCAAAAATAGCAATTGGTGTTGATATCCGGGAACGAAAATTCCTCACGGATTTCACGGATACCATTTCATCATTAAGAAAAAAGCACAAGATAGAAATTCTCTATCTCAAGGCGTCGGATGAAGCTCTCATCAGGCGGTTTAAGGAGTCCCGAAGGCCTCATCCCCTGGGGTATAAAGACCTCACACGAGCACTCCATAAGGAAGCCAAACTGCTGGATCCTATCCGTCAGGAAGCTGATGAGATAATTGACACCTCTGCCCTCAACCCTCATGAGCTTAGAAAACTGATAACAGAATCATTCCTCAAGGAAGGGCCAAAGGGGATGACAATGCGCCTTATGTCATTCGGATATAAATACGGAATCCCTTTGGAAGCTGATCTTCTCTTTGATGTCAGGTTTCTTCCCAACCCTTATTTTATAGAAAAACTGAAGCCCCTTCCCGGCACCTCCACGAAAGTCAAAAAATTCGTTCTGGAGCAGAAAGACACCGGGGATTTTCTCGATAAGTTCAAGCCCCTGCTGGATCATATTATCCCTCTTTACAGAAAAGAGGGCCGCAGTTACCTGACCCTCGGGATCGGCTGTACCGGCGGCAGGCACCGGTCACCTGCCATCATTGAAGAGATAAGCCACTACCTCTCAAAACATAAGATAAAAATTTCGGTGACTCATAGAGACTTGTGAAACGCTCTGAAATCATCTACCTCGACAACAATGCCACAACACCGGTGGCCGCGGAAGTTGTGCGCGCCATGGAGAGATGTCTCAGCACTAATTTCGGCAACCCCTCGAGCTCACATGCATATGGGAAAAAAGCAAAGAATGCCGTTGAAAAGTCCAGAACATTAATCGCGGACCTGATCGGGGCTGAAAAAGATGAGATTATTTTCACGTCCGGAGGCACAGAAGCAAATAATATGGCAATACTTGGTACAGCATTGAAATTTAAATCAGGTCATATCATTGCATCCTGCATAGAGCACCCATCAGTAATGAACCCGATAAAACATCTTGAAGGACTCGGGTACAGGGTAACATACCTGCCGGTCAATAAATACGGCATAGTCCGTTCAAAAGACCTTCTCAATACCCTGAAAGAAGACACCAGATTGATTGCCCTCATGCATTCAAACAATGAAACCGGTTCAATCCAGCCTGTTGCAGGGATAGGAAAAATAGCACGCAATAAAAACATTCCCCTTCTCTGTGATGCGGCCCAGTCTGTGGGAAAAGTTCCTGTAAATGTTAAAAAGCTGAACACTGATTTTCTCACGGTAGTTTCTCACAAATTCTACGGCCCCAAGGGCGTAGGAGTACTCTATATAAAAAAAGGCGTAACAATCAAACCGATATTATTTGGAGCATCACATGAACATGGCTTAAGACCGGGAACAGAAAACGTTGCATCCATCATAGGGCTGGGAAAAGCCTGTGAACTGGCAAAAAAAGAGATGAGCAATAGAGTCCGGACAATGAAAAGTATGACGGACAAACTGTTCCAGGCTCTCTGCGCTGAAATACCTGCTCTAAAACTGAACGGCCATGCATCCCATCGCCTTCCTAATACTTTGAACGTATCATTCCCGGGCATCTCAGGTGCGCAGTTACTGACCAGGCTAAGGAAACAGATTGCAGCTTCCACCGGTTCAGCCTGTCATGAAGGAACACACTCACCATCGTCAGTGCTGAAAGCAATGGGAGTCAGTGACAGCGATGCTCTGTCGGCATTGAGGCTGAGTCTCGGGAGAACAAACACTGAACGGGAGATTCAAAAAGCAGCTGAAATTATTGCAGGAGCCTGCAGGACCCTTTAATATCTTTTTCTTTTACGGGGCCGTAGACCGTCATTGCAAAGGAATTTTCAGAGACAAGTCTGTTCGCAAGGGCCTGTATGTTCGCAAGGGTAATGGAGTCAACCATTTGAATAATCTCCTTGGGAGTGAAGTATTTCCCGTAGTAGATTTCCTGCTTGGCAATATTCGTCATTTTGTTGCTTGTTGATTCAAGGGCAAGGATCAGGTTTCCCTTCAGCTGGTTCTTGGCTCTCTGAAGTTCATCCTCTGTAACAGTCCCGGAAAGATTTTCAATCTCATCTACGATGACATTTACAACTTCGCTCACATTCTTTCGGTCAGTTCCGGCATATACCCCCCACAGGCCTGTATCAAAATAGGACACATGGTAGGAATATACTGAATATACCAGGCCCCTCTGCTCCCTGATGTTCTGAAACAGCCTGGAACTGAAACCAGCGCCAAGTATTGTGTTCAGCAGATGCATGGAATACCTGTCTTCATCTGCATAGCTAAGTCCTTTCAGACCGATGCTTACATGAGACTCTGAAAGGTCTTTCGTAACTATGTTAAAGGCACTGTTAAACTCAGGGAAAATCTCTTTCTTTGCAGGTCCCGTTCTTTTTAAAGATCCCAAAGTAGAATTGAGGTAATCAAGAAAATGTTCCTTATTGATGTTTCCACTGCATGAAATGATGATATTTTCAGTGCCGTAAAACCTTTTGACGTGGTCCAGAAGATCATCCCGGGTAAATGCATCAATTGTTTTAGTACTGCCCAGAATTGACTGGCCAATCCCCCTGTCGCCCCAGATGTTTTTACCGAAGAGGTCATGCACATAGTCTGCGGGGTTGTCCTCTACCATCTTCAGTTCTTCCTTTACGATGTTCTTTTCCTTTTCAATGTCCCCTTCGGGGAATAGGGAATTTAGAAAAATATCGGTGAGCAGCTCAAGGGCTGTTTCAACATGTTCATCAAGAACTTTGATGTAAAAAAGGGTGTACTCTGTCGAGGTGAACGCGTTTAATTCACTGCCAAGATAATCGGTCTCTATCGCAATATCACTGGCCGTCCTTTTTTGTGTGCCCTTGAAAAACATATGCTCAAGGAAATGGAATATCCCGTTTTTCTCAGCGGTTTCATAACGTGAGCCTGTCTTTACCCAGATGCCGATACAGGCTGAATGTACCTCGCTGGTTGTCTCCATGAGAACAGGAATATTGTTATTAAGAGTTGATTTGCTATACATTTCAGAAAGAGTATGGATTAGAAATGACTAACTTCAGATGATTTTACCTGTACCATGATATGTTAATAACCCAACTGCCAGGGCACTCTGTATTAATCCCCTGACTTACCGGCCTTCTGCTCTTTCATGGCTTCTTTTCTGCTCAGGCGTATCCGGCCCATCTTGTCTATTTCTATGACTTTGACGGTAACCTCGTCGCCTTCCTGCAGCACATCAGTAACTTTATTAATTCTCTGCTCATCGATCTGAGATATATGCAGAAGCCCTTCTGTTCCGGTAAATATTTCGACGAAGGCTCCGAAATCCATAATCCTCTTGACCTTTCCATGATAGATTTTCCCCAGTTCAGGCTCGGCTACTATTGCCTGGACTATGCTGATCGCTTTTTGTGCGGATTCCTCATCCACTGATGCAATATTCACAGTCCCTGAATCATCAATGTCTATCTTTACGCCGGTCTCTTCAACAATACCCCTGATCACTTTGCCGCCGGCGCCGATAACGTCTCTGATCTTGTCGGGCTTGATTTTTAAAGAGTATATCCTCGGAGCATGGGCCGCAAGGTTTTCCCTCGGCTGCGAAAGAACATCTGCCATTTTACCAAGGATATGCAGCCTTCCCTTTTTTGCCTGGTCCAGAGCAGTTGACATAATCTCTTTTGTTACACCGCTTATCTTTACATCCATCTGAAAGGCTGTAATGCCTTCGGCTGTACCGGTGACTTTAAAGTCCATATCACCAAGGTGATCTTCAAGGCCGAGGATATCGGTGAGAACAACAACCTTGTCCCCCTCTTTAATGAGTCCCATCGCGATACCTGCCACAGGAGCCTTAATGGGCACTCCGGCATCCATTAGTGCAAGTGTTCCTCCGCACACAGTAGCCATAGAGGATGAACCATTTGATTCAAGAACATCTGAGACTATCCGTATTGTATAGGGGAAATCTTCCTTTGTCGGAAGCATCTTCTTTAATGCCCTCTCAGCAAGTTTACCATGGCCTATTTCCCTCCGGCCCGCAGAACGGAGGAATTTGACCTCTCCGACGCTGAAAGGCGGGAAATTATAATGAAGCATAAATGACCGTTTTGTATCACCCTCAAGCGCATCTATCCTCTGCTCATCATCTGCTGTGCCCAGAGTGACCACGGCAAGGGCCTGGGTCTCTCCCCGCACAAACAGTGCAGAGCCGTGAGTCCTCGGCAGAAAACCGACATCAGCGCTTATGGGCCTCACTTCATCAGGTTTACGGCCATCAGTCCTGACACCCTGCTCGATAATCGTGTTTCTCACAAGGTCTTTTTCAAGTTTGTTAAATATATAGGAAATGTCTTTGGAATTATCCTCTTCCTCGGAGCTCAATGCTTCCTTTACTTCATCAAGAATTGCATTCAGTGATTCCTGCCTCTGCATTTTGTCCGGAATGGCGATCGCCTGTTTTATTCTTTCCAGGGATTTACTGGAAACATCCGCCACAAGCTTATCATCCAGCTGCGGTGGAGTAACAGATCGTTTCTCTTTTCCGGCAGCAGACACCAGCTGTTTCTGGAGGTCAACTACTCTTCTTATCTCATTGTGAGCCATCTCAAGGGCTTCAATGAGCACACCCTCCTGGATTTCCAGACCGCCGCCTTCCACCATAAGAACCGCGTCCTCTGTTCCGGCTACAACAAGACTGAAATCACACTCCCCTATCTCCTGAAGATCCGGGTTAATTACGAAAGAGTCTCCCAGTATCCCGATTCTCACTGCCCCGACAGGACCGTCAAACGGAATGTCAGATATACTGAGTGCTGCAGATAGTCCAATGATGCCCAGAATGTCAGCGATGTTCTCTTCGCCAAATGACAATACAGAAACAATTCCCTGTGTTTCAGAGTAGAAGCCATCAGGGAAAATCGGTCTTATCGGTCTATCAATTAGTCGGGAGGTGAGAACTTCTTTTTCACCCGGCCGGCCTTCCCTCTTAAAAAACCCTCCGGGGATTTTACCTGCGGCATATGCCTTTTCCTGATAATCTACTGTGAGGGGGAAAAAATCTATATCTTTTCTTGCTTCTTTTTTCGCTACCGCTGTTGCCAGAACAACTGTGTCGCCATACCTGACAATTACTGATCCATCAGCCTGTTTTGCAAATTTTCCTGTTTCAAGATAAAGGGGTTTCCCTTTAACTTCAATTTCAACATTTGTCATTCAAATCACTTTCTCAATCCGAGCTGCTGAACCAGCGTGTCGTATCTGCCTATGTCAGTCGCTTTCAAATACTTTAAAAGCTTGCGCCTCTGACCCACAAGCTTTAATAGCCCACGGCGAGAATGATGGTCTTTCTTATGCATCTTGAAATGCAAATTGAGAACATTGAGCCTCTCGCTCAGCAACGCTACCTGAACTTCCGGAGATCCGGTATCACCTTCATGCAACTCGTACTGTTTTATAATGTTTTCTTTCTGTTCTTTTTCTAAAGCCATGAGATCACCTTTCTATTTTTAAGAGATAAAAGTGTAACACAAGCTTACCCGCTATGTAAAGCTTTCCAGGGCACGTATATATCAGCCTGTTACAATCTGTTTATATTCTAAATTATAACAAAAAAATCTAAAAAATCAGTTTTCTTTTTTCTATCGCTATTCTGTCTATATCTGCTTCTCTCCGGTTACGATAGCATGTTCTCTGTTTTACCGGCTGTTCATTAATTAAAAGGTATTTGCATATCGCCTACTTTCCTGAAACTTTTCCTGTGAATTCTGCAGGGGCCATGCTTGTTGATGCATTCAATATGTTCTTTCGTGCCATAGCCCTTGTGTCTTTTGAAGTTATAGGCGGGATATTTCTCATGGTAATTCATCATCAAATCGTCTCTCACAACTTTGGCTACAATGGATGCCGCAGCTATAGCCGCACTGATTGATTCGCCTTTTATCATAGAATTTTGTTTTATCTTTATATTGGGAAGCGATACCGCATCAATGAGCAGAATATCAGGCGTTACTGTCAAATCCCCGATAGCCCTCTCCATGGCACGCTTCGTTGACTGGAGGATGTTAATTCTGTCTATCTCTTCCGCTTCAGTCATGCCGACTCCAATTGAGACGGCACTCATGACAATTTCCCAGAAAACCCTTTTCCTCTGCTTTTCAGGAGTTTTTTTTGAATCACGAAGACCGTCGATGATGGACCCCGGCTGCAGAACCACCGCGGCAGCTACTACAGGACCGGCCAGCGGGCCTCTTCCTGCTTCATCAAGTCCTGCAACGAGGTCATGGCTGTGGCGGATTTCCTCATCATACGAATAAATTGGCGGGATTACTTCATCTTTCAAATCTTCTCTGGAAGACATCAGCCTTATAGAACAACTAATGGCCCGAAATAAACATGGCCGGGATTATGACTTTTTCTTGATATATACTTTTTCTTTTACCTTTGCGGCCTTGCCCTTCTTGTCACGGAGGTAATAGAGCTTGGCCCGTCTTACTACTCCATGCTTTGCTACTTTAATATTGTCTATCAGCGGTGAATGAAGTGGGAATATCTTTTCTACTCCTACTCCATACGATATCTTGCGCACCATGAACGTCTCTCGTATGCCGCCTCCCTTTCTAGCAATTACAACTCCGGTAAATACCTGTATCCGCTCTTTTTCTCCCTCTTTAATTTTCATGCTCACACTGACAGTATCACCAATTTTAAAATCCGGTATCTCTTTTTTGAACCCTTCTTCTATAACCTTTATAGCATCCATATCATTCCTCCTGCTGATTTTGTTATATAATTTATCATAAATCGGTTTAAATGTTCCTGTTAAATATCTTTCCCGCTGTCACACATCCGCTGAGGAAGATAATTTAATTTCAGCAATCATTTTCTTATCAACATCAGTCAATGTTATTTCCTCCAGCAGATCAGGCCTTTTTTCCAGTGTTGTCTTTAAGGCCTGTTTTCTCCTCCAGAGCATTATCTCTTTGTGATCGCCTGATAAAAGCACCCGAGGGACATCGAGTCCTCTGAATTCCCTTGGCCTTGTGTATTGGGGATAATCCAGCACTCCCCATGAAAAGGTCTCATTCTCTATAGACCTCTCATCTCCTAATGCGCCAGGCAGCAGCCGAGTTACAGCATCAATAACGGTAAGAGCTGCAAGTTCCCCGCCGGTAATCACATAGTCTCCCATCGAGACTTCCTCATCAACAAGGGTTTTCACCCTTTCATCAATCCCTTCGTATCGGCCGCATATAAAAACAAACCGTTTCTCTTCTCTGGAGTAAGCCTCAGCCATTGACTGAGTGAAGGGCTTACCCTGAGGACTCAGCAGGACCACCTTTCTCGACTCACTGTCAGCGTTAAGATCATCCAATGCCCTGAATATCGGTTCCGGCTTAAGCACCATACCGGCGCCTCCACCAAAGGGATAATCATCTACCTGACGGTGAGGTCCTGACGAGTAATCTCGAATATTATATAGTTTTACATCAAGCAGACCCTTGTCCCTGGCCCTTTTCAAAATACTCTCATCAAGATATGCGGACAGGACATCAGGGAACAGCGTCAGGACATCACATTTCATGGCTGTATCCGGGCAATTCAAAGGAGAAGGAACCTGTCCTTCTCCTCACTTATATCTACTCAATCATTTATAAAAACTGTTCGGGGCAGACCGGATTATTCCAGTATTTCAAGGACACAACGTTTTCCGAGCTTTGTTCCTGCCGCACTTAAGATCGTTCTCATCGCTCTGGCTGTCTTCCCCTGCTTGCCAATAACCTTGCCAAGATCGCTTGTGTCAACACGGAGCTCAAAAACAGTGGTCCTCTCTCCCTCAACTCCAGCAACAACAACATCCTCAGGTTTGTCAACGAGCGCTTTAGCCATGTCTTCAACTAACTGCTTCATAATGTCCACCTCAATTTGAATACAGGCGGTGTTACATGCCTGCTATTTTCAAAAGATTCTTAACAGCAGAAGTCGGTTGTGCTCCACAGCCCAGCCAGTACTTGGCTCTTTCAGTATCAATTTTTATCTCAGAAGGTTCCTTCAAAGGATCATATGTTCCTATAATTTCTAAAAAAGGCCCGTCTCTTCTATTTCGTGATTCAGCTACGATTACCCTGTAAAAAGGCTTTTTCTTTTTGCCTTTTCTTGTTAGCCTAATTTTTACCAATCTACTCCTCCGTCCATAAGAATTTTGATTTTTTCATATCATAAAGCAATATTAAATATACATTAAATAAATAAAATTAATCTACCCTGTATACAGCGAGCAGCTAAAATTTAAACTGCGGCATATTCAGCCCTTTTCCGCGCTTAAATTTCTTCAGCATTTTTTTCATGGTATGGTGCTGTTTAACAATCTTGTTAACATCAGCAACAGTTGTGCCGCTTCCCGCGGCAATTCTCTTCTTCCGGCTGCCATTGAGCACTACATAATTCCTTTTTTCCTTCAGAGTCATGGAATTAATGATGGCTTCAACTTTAACGAAGGCCCGGTCATCGATATTAACGCCTTTCAACTGCTTTCCCATGCCGGGAATCATGCCGAGTATATTTTCAAGAGGGCCCATTTTTTTAATTTGTTTTATCTGGTTTACCAGATCTTCATAGGTGAATCTATCTTTCTTTATTTTTTCTTCGAGCTTCAAGGCATCTTCCAGGCCAACTGCTTCCTGGGCCTTTTCTACAAGGCTGACAACATCACCCATACCGAGAATCCGTGAAGCCATTCTTTCAGGATGGAACGGTTCAAGCACATCAACTTTTTCGCCTGTACCGATAAACTTAATAGGCTTTCCCGTAACCGACACTATTGACAACGCTGCTCCGCCCCGGGCATCACCATCCATTTTTGTCAAAATTACACCCTGGATATCAAGGCGGGCATTGAATGACTCTGCGATGTTGACGGCATCCTGACCTGTCATCGCATCTGCTACAAGGAGAATCTCCTTCGGGTTCGACTCGTTTTTCAGATGTTCGAGCTCTTTCATCAGCTCATCATCAACATGGAGCCTCCCTGCAGTATCAAGGATAAGGATGTCCCGCCCCTCAAGATTTGCCTGTTTTAGGGCCTGCGGGTATATGGATACCGGATCATCTCCGGGTTGTGTCGCGTGTACCGGAACATCAATCTGTGTACCGAGAGATTTCAGCTGGTCAATTGCCGCGGGCCTGCCCGTATCAAGGGCAACAAGCATCGGCCGCCTTCCTTCTTTTTTAAAGGTTTTCGCCAGTTTGGCAGAGGTAGTGGTTTTTCCTGAACCGTGAAGTCCGACCAGCATGATAACGGTAGGCGGGTTGGGCGCGAGGTTAATCTTGCTGTTGCCTCCACCCATGAGTTCAATCAGCTCATCATTGACAATCTTTACAACCTGCTGGCCGGGAGTTATGCTGTCAACTACTTCTTTGCCCACTGCCCGGATTTTTACTTTTTCAACAAAACCCTTGACTACCTTGAAGTTAACATCAGCTTCAAGAAGTGCCATCCGGATCTCTTTCAGCGCTGCTTCAACATCCTCTTCCTTAAGAAACCCCCTGCTCTTGAGTTTCTTGAATATGCCTTCCAGCCTGTCCGATAATGATTCAAACATGTTTTTTCAATAGGGGAAAGACACTGCCCTGCCCTTACTTATTCTCTTCTATGTATTTTTCCGTGGACATAGCGACTATAGCGCCATCACCAACAGCCGTTGCTATCTGTTTTAAGGGTTTTGCCCTGACATCGCCTGCCACGAAAATGCCGGGTACAGAGGTAGACATGTCCTCATTAGCCACAATGTAATTACTTTTGTCCAGTGTCACAAGCCCTTTGAGAAACTCGGTGTTAGGGTTATAGCCGATATAAATAAAGACACCCTTTACCTCAAGTGCAGATTGTTCTCCGGTCTTAACATTTTTTATATGCAGGGCGGTAACACCGCTTGGGTCACCTGCTATTTTCTCGGGTACAGAATCCCAGACAACTTTTATCTTTGGATTGTTTAAGGCCCTTTCCTGAGCTACTTTGGCTGCCCTGAACTCGTCTCTTCTGTGGACAATGTACACAGTTTCAGCAAATTTGGTCAGGAAGATACCTTCTTCAACAGCAGAATCACCACCGCCGATAACCGCCAGGCGGTCCCCTTTAAAAAAAGCACCATCGCAGGTTGCACAATAGGAGACACCCCTCCCCCTGAACTCATTTTCACCCTCAATATTGACCAGTTTGGGATTTGAACCAGTGGCAATGATGATTGCCTTTGCTTCGTACTGGCTGTCCCCGTCAAGAATGACTTTCTTAACCTTGTCTTCTGAGGAGATTTTCATCACAGAGCCCTGGATTATTTCCAGTCCGAACTTTGTTGCCTGCTTTTCCATCTTCTGAGCAAGCTCGGCGCCAGAGATTCCATCTTCAAAACCGGGGTAGTTCTCAACCCACTCGGTAGTAGTGACCTGGCCGCCTGTAATGCCTTTTTCGATGAGTAATGTCTTCAGGCGAGCCCTGCAAGTATAAAGCCCTGCTGTAAGACCAGCAGGGCCTCCGCCGATAATTATAACGTCATACATGTCTGTTTTAGTTTATCCCAGCAATGAATCGATTTTTGATTTTAACTGGGCCTTTGGAACAGCTCCGACTACCTGATCTACCACATTGCCTTCCTTGAAAAAAGCAAGGGTGGGTATGCCTCTGATATTGTAGCGGCTTGCAAGGTCAGGGTTTTCGTCAGTATTTATCTTGGCAAATGACATTTTGCCTTCATACTCCTTTGCGAGTTCTTCTACAACAGGGGCAACTATCTTACATGGGCCACACCAGGTTGCCCAGAAATCAACCAGTACCAGAGTTCCTGCTTGAAGCACGTCTTGATCAAATGAATCCAGGGTAACATTTTTCACTGCATCTGACATTCTTTTTGTCCTCCTCTATATTATTTGTCCTCTTTGCTGTTGATTTGAGTGTATAAATTATATTTCTTAAGTGGTATTTTTGTCAATTATTACGATAAGTTAGTATAATTTAACAATAATCCTGCACAATTTCAGACAGTAC
>CAMYND010000015.1:0-43732 GCA_947259645.1 Thermodesulfovibrionia bacterium
GAGGGGATTAGAGAGAATATTAAGGTTGAATAAAAATTATTGATAACTTTAACTTATTCAAATAATCCAGGCTGATAGAAATATATTTTCACAAAATATCGGGAAGATTCGACTGTATTGTGAAGGGAGATATTTTCTATTGTTACATCAGTTCCCTAAAATCATGAATGGTCATAAAGTTTTCAGATTTTTTCGATTCAGCCTGCGAGCTCGCACTTGCCTTAAAAAGCAGATATTTAATTCCATACTTTTGGGCAGTGACGAGCACATCCTCTGTATCGTCAATAAATAATGATTTATCCTTCTCAAATTTCAGCTTTTTCTCAGCTTTTTGCCAGAATTCTATATATTCTTTCGGGTGACCTACATTAAAAGAACAGAGAACATCGTCAAAATAATCACCGATTTTTGTTTTTTTGAACTTGATTTTTACTGTTTTGAAATGGGCATTTGTGAGAAGATATATTTTTTTCTTCTGCTGTCTCATTAACTTGAGAAACTCTATTACGTGGGGATGAACTTCTATGAGGTGCCGTATCTGCTCTTTAAGTGCAGGAATATCAAGCTTCAGTTCCCGTGACCAGAAGTCAATATCGCACCAGTTCAGAGTCTTTTCATGAGACTTATAGGTACTGTAGAGATAATCCTTGGCAGCACCGAATGACATGTCATGCTTTTCAGCATACTTTTCAGGCACAAGGTGCCCCCAGAAATAGTCATCGAAGTACAGATCCAGGAGTGTGCCGTCCATATCGAGGAGTATGTACTTAAGTTGATTAAATGGTATCTTATTCTTCATCAGGCTCCTTTACGAGAGTGAGATAATCAGAAGTACTTCAGAATCAGTATTGTAACATTTTTATATTTCCTTATTAATATATGGACCTGCCAACAACATTTAAAGAATTAAAAGATTTATTTATTAGCGCGCAGACTCCTGAACTGTCTGAACTGGATGGTGAATATCTCGTTGACATGCTCACAATATTCCCCAGCCTGAAAAAATATTCACATCGCAAAATATTTTATAGAAGAAATGATATACACCAGGGCCACAACATAGTGTTTAATAAAAAATGGGGATATTTTCATCTTGAAGAGGGGCATTGCAGCGGTCTGGATAATAAAAATGCCGCGATAATAAACTATAATAGAAAAGAAAATCTTCCTCCTCTCCGGGGTATCAGGGACCATATCCGGTGTCTTGAAAAAGAAAGAACTTACATTGGAAGGTTTAATTACCTAATCTCAGGGAGGCTCTTTTTTCTGGGATATTTTTCTCTGGAGAAAATAAGGGATAATCACAAAGGCACAAAGGGACAAAGATGCAAAGGGACAACGTGAGAAGACTATTCGTCACGGGTGCCAGCGGTTTTCTGGGATGGAATTTGTGTAATGAGGCCAAAGAAACCTGGGATGTAACAGGGGTATTTCACACTCACCTTGTATCTCAGGAGAAGGTAAAATATATCAAGCTTGACCTCACTGATTACGCGCTGCTCAGGAAATCTTTCATTGATATCGCTCCTGATGCTGTAATTCACACAGCTGCTGCGGCAAGTCCAAACTACTGCCAGGAGCATCCATCAGAATCGGAAGATATAAATATCAAGACATCAGCCAACCTTGCCGGACTCTGTGCAGATGCTGGCATTCCTTTTGTTCACACCTCTACAGACCTTGTGTTCGATGGCAGCAATGCTCCATATAAGGAAGAAGATTCTGTGAACCCTCTCAATACCTACGCTGAGCAGAAAGTGCTGGCTGAGGAGGAGGTCTTAAAGCGGTATCCTGAAGCGGTTGTCTGCCGGATGCCTCTCATGTTCGGGGAGTCAAGCCCTGCCTATCAAACCTTCTTTCAGCAGATGGTCCATGCCCTGAGACAGGGAGATGAGCTGAAGCTCTTCATTGATGAATTTCGAACACCAGCCAGCGGCAGAACCGCATCAAAAGGCCTTTTGCTTGGTGCAGAGAAGGGAAAAGGTATATTGCACCTTGGCGGGCGTGAGAGAATCTCCCGCTTTAACTTCGGGCTGCTCCTCATGGATTCTCTTGGGATAAAAGAAGCGAATCTGGTCCGCTGCATGCAGAAAGATATTGCGATGTCAGCACCAAGAGCACCGGATTTGTCACTGGACAGCACAAAAGCTTATGCCCTGGGTTATAAGCCTATGCCGCTGAGGGAAGAACTGGCAAAGCTCTTCAGTCAGTCATATCGAGGTCGGACCTCGATATGAGCACTTTGTAAGAATGAGAGGGCATTACCACTCAATCACGATCAGGAGAATGATCTCGATAAGAATTAATATGATAATGCCCCATTCAAGGAGATGTCCCCTTCTGGTCGATATCTCCTCATAGAGCATGTTGTAGGTATTGGTCACAACCTGGAGCTTTTCCTTGATGCTGTCCTCCCAGTCTTCGCTCCTGAAAAGCTCCATGGCTGTCCTGTAAATTTTTGCGTAATATACATCTTCTGTGACCTTCAGCGCGTTATGGACCTTTTCAGTAACCTCAGTTAGCTCTGTTACGGTTGTTGTAATTTTCTTCGCGAGTTTTTCATGCGATCGGAGTTCAAAGATCGAGGCGCGCGTGCGTTTCGGAATTTCATTGTAGATTTTAGCAAGCTCTTTATCAAGGATATTGTCGTAGTACCTTAATTCCAGAATCTGGGCTGTAGCAAACTCCAGTATATCCAGGATATCAAAGCTGCCCGAGGGTTCTATAACAAAGGCGTTGTCAAGATGAACAATAACCAGGTCATCCGGATAATAGCTGAAGCGGTGTTTCAGGGTTTCCTCCCGTGTGGATGAGCTGACATCCCGGGTTTCGTAGAGGAGCAGACGTGAAGGGTCATATTCAGCGAGAAAATCCGCTGACTCAACATCTCTGCTCATTTTCTCGATCATGAAGACCATATAGTCTTCAGAAAAATCTTGTTTCAGAGCGGGCCTGATAACAGCATTCCCCAGGTTGTTCACCAGCTGGATTATATACTCTTTTGCCTTGTCATCAATTGAATTGTCATTGTCAAGGGATTTTGTAACCTCTTCAAACTCCCGAAAGCCGGTTCCCGCGGGGATCGGCAGATTAAAAGCCAGAGAAAGTACACCAAAATCATACGCCTTTGCTATCACTGCAGCCTCAATGTCCCGGTTAAAAAGCTTCATGGAAAATCCAGGCAGTACAAATGATACAGGAGGGTCTGTAAATTCGAGGGCCTTCATATATGGATGTCTTGACAGACGCAGCCGTCTCACTCCTTCACTTGCCCGTGACTCAACGAGAGTGAGGTCAATTTCAGAGGCTACATCATAAAGCCTGTAAATTACTATCTTTCCTTTTGTTATCGTAAGATGTTCCATGGCTGCACCTCAATTACTCCAAAGTTAGCATATGTATCTATGGGTATGCAACGTTGAATAACTTGCTTCTTATGTAAAAAATCCTGTATTCTTTTTTGTTATGCACCCACAGAACATGGAAGAGCAGGTAAAAATTATTCAAAGGGGAGCGGCAGAAATACTGCCGGAAAAAGAACTCCTCGTCAAACTCAACCGTTCACAGAAGAGCGGGAACCCCTTAAAGATAAAAGTCGGCTTTGATCCGACCGCCCCGGACATCCACCTTGGTCACACAGTTCTTCTTGAAAAAATGCGCCAGTTTCAGGACCTCGGGCATGAAGTCATTCTTATTATCGGAGACCTGACCGGTATGATTGGAGACCCCACCGGGCGGTCTGAGATCCGAAAACCATTAACACGGGAACAAGTGCTGAAAAATGCTGAGACCTACAAAGAGCAGGTCTTTAAAATTCTGGACCGGGAAAAAACTCATGTCAGGTTTAACAGTGAATGGCTTGCAGGAATGACCGCTATGGAAATCATCAAACTCCAGGCCAGGCAGACTGTTGCCCGCATGCTGGAGAGGGAGGATTTCAAAAAACGCTTTGCTGAACAGAGTC
The DNA here is from genome assembly GCA_947259645.1 of Thermodesulfovibrionia bacterium. Lineage (GTDB taxonomy): Bacteria > Nitrospirota > Thermodesulfovibrionia > UBA6902 > UBA6902 > Glo-13. Next base: position 3,965 of record CAMYND010000015.1, read on the forward strand.
CTATCGGTATTCACGAATTCATGTACCCGCTGCTGCAGGGCCATGACTCAGTTGTCTTACAGGCAGACATTGAGATTGGAGGAACTGACCAGAGATTTAACCTGTTAATGGGCAGGGAACTCCAGCAAAATGAAGGGCAGGAACCTCAGGTGCTCGTTATTATGCCTCTCCTTGAGGGAACTGACGGGGTCAAAAAAATGTCAAAGAGTCTCGATAATTATATTGGCATATCTGAAGAGCCCAAAGAGATATTCGGGAAAATCATGTCCATCAGTGACGATCTGATGATCAGATACTATGAGCTCCTCAGCCATATTACGCTTGAAGAACTGAACAAGCTTAAAAAAGGAATCGAAAACGGAACAGTACACCCGATGGAAGCCAAAAAGTCCCTTGCAATGGAAATCGTTGCGAGATATTATGACGCCGGGACTGCGCAGAGCGCCCGGGAAGAGTTTGAGAATATATTCAAGAACAAGGGACTGCCGGATGATATTCCAGAGTATACCCTGAAAGATGGCAACGAGATATGGCTCCCGGGCATTATGAAAGATTCCGGTCTTGCCGCAAGCTCGGGAGAAGCCATCAGGCTGATAAAGCAGGGGGGGGTAAGCATAGACAGTGAAAAGTGGTCAGACCCGAACAAGAAAATCCCGGCTGGTGAGTACCTCCTGAAAGTCGGGAAAAGACGGTTTTTAAAAATCGTGCCTTAACTGTTTTTTAAAACACAGAGACACGGAGAAAAAGAGAAAAAATAATTAATTTTCTTTGTGTACTCCCTTAAGGTCTTTCTCTGTGCCTCCGTGTATGAATAAATATTTATTCTCTTTAACCCGGCTCTACTCTCTCCCAAAATCATCATCATAGCGGACAATGTCATCTTCTTCCAGGTATGGCCCTATCTGGACTTCAATTATATGAAGAGGAACTCTGCCCGGGTTTTCAAGGCGGTGTTGTGTTGTCTTCGGCACATACGTTGACTGGTTCTCCTCGAGAAAAATAGTCTGCTCACCATTGACGATCTTTGCTGTCCCCTGCACTACAATCCAGTGCTCACTCCTGTGATGGTGCATTTGCAGAGACAGTTTGGCTCCCGGGTACACAACGATACGCTTGATTTTGCTGTCGCCGTTTTCTTCGAGAATTGTGTATGTCCCCCAGGGACGGTATACGGTTGTATGTGACTTGTATTCTTTCCGGCCCTGTTTCTTGAGCTCATTGACAATAGACTTGACGTTTCTACTGTTGCCGAGATCTGATATAAATACTGTATCAGGGGTGTCAACCACAACAATATTTTCAATGTCACTGGCAACAATAAGCCTCTGATCCCCGCGCAAAAAACAGTTCTTCGTGTTCTGGTGAATCACGTCTCCCTCAAGTACATTCTCCCCTTCGCTTTTCGGCAGAAAATCATAGAGTGATTTCCATGACCCTATATCGCTCCACCCAAAGTCAGCGGGAAGGACAACTCCCTTCTTGGTTTTTTCCATAATAGCGTAATCAATAGAAATATCAGGGAGTGTGCAATACTGCTCCATTGTTATCTCAGTCTTCTGGGAAGTGAGTTTTTTTAAGGAGCTGAAGAGGTCCGGCTCAAAGGTCTTAAACTCCTTGACCATAACAGACGCTTTAAAGGCAAACATACCGCTGTTCCAGTAAAAGTTGCCTGCCTTCAGGTATTTTTCAGCAGTCTTCGCGTCAGGTTTTTCAACAAACCTTTTTACTGCACAAGCACCTCCCTTGACCGCCCTGCCTCCTTCAATATATCCATATCCTGTTTCAGCATAGGCAGGCTTTATTCCAAAGGTAACAATCTGGTCAGCCGATGCCAGGGTAATTGCCTGCTGCAGACTTTCATGGAATCCTGCCACATCACTTATCACGTGATCGGAAGGGAAAACCAGAATAATTGCGTCTTTCTCTTTTTGCAGGATAGTCATTGCAGCCAGCAATATGGCAGGTGCAGTATTTCTGCCGCAGGGCTCGGCAATGATCTTGCCCTCTGAAGAAACTCCTATCTCTTCAAGGTGCCTCGCTATCTCATAAAAGTGTTCAACACCGCACACAATCCGGACATGGTCTGCATCGAGCACAGGAAAAAGCCGGTTAATGGTATTCTGAATGAGCGAGTCATCTCCCGCAAGATTAACGAGCTGCTTGGGAAAGAGTTCTCGCGACACAGGCCATAATCGTGAACCTGTGCCTCCTGCCAGTAATACCGGATAAATATTCAAAGACCTCTTTGCCATTACAGTAATCCTTTCATATTATTAAATTGTCCTGGCTGAACCCGGGGGCAGGGTGCCGTAAGAAAATATCATACGTGCGTATTTTAACATGTTTGGCGATTTTGTTATGAGATACTGCCCGAAAAGTAAGCCTGCGCTGGCTGAAGCAGGAAGATGAAGTCTTTAATTTCTTATGATTTAAACTCGGCCCAGCAATCCGCGTTTTCGACATTTAAGCTGATTACGTCAGAGACAGCCCTGTCAGCAGCAATGCTGTCTTTGCTCAGGTTTTCAAGCAGTTCTCTCGGCAGCTCAATCACGCACATCTTGTCTTTCTTGAGCAATTGAAAGCGGAATATGAAGGTTTTAAAAAAATAATATATACGGTACACAATAATCGTGGGGTCAATCTCTTTAATTTTCTGCTCTATTACATCATATGAAGGCACGTCCTTTTCTGTTACCATCGGGTCATCAGAGTCGTCCAAACTTTCCTTCTTTATGTGAAATGCTCAGCAACTTTTGCTGAAGTTATACTGCATCAGGGTCATATACTCCTCCTTCAGTATATCACTCTTTCTTTGGAATTCAATATATTTTTTCTGCCTTTATGCTTTGAGTCCATTAATCCGAATCACGAAAAAAGATCATTGATTAAACGCAACCGCGCCCTGGAAAGCCCATTTCTAAGCCTCCCATATTTCCGGGGTCATGATTCCCATTGTTCCAAATTCAATCCGAGAAGGGCGAATAATCACGATACAGTATTCAGGGTCATCAGGCCCTGTGAAGTAATTGCTCAATTCATCAAACCAGAATGCGTTGCGTTCACCTTCGTCAGTAGAAACTTCAGCGCTCCCCTGTACCTGCAGCCAGTTCTTTGCGGTTTCGAGACTTGTTACCCCGAGGGAAAGGTGTACGTTTGAATTATTTGTTATCTGGGCGATCTTTCTGGAACTCAGATGTGTGCAAAAGCGAAAAACCAGCCCCTTGTCAGCTCTCCCCATGACATAACGAACCCATGGCTGTCCGCCCTCGGTAACAGTGGCAACATTTGTTAACTGCAATTCTCTGGCCGCATCAAAAATTCTCTCTCTTAATTCACTCATACAAGACCTCCCACAAATATTTTATTTATTTACAATACCTTGGCAGACCATTACATTTTTTAGTATATCACAATCCGGAAAGGTCCATAATTAAAAAGAAGCGGAAACGCGGATACATTTCGATACTTTTTTCAGTCTTCGAGGGGCATTATAAAGCAAACTCCGCCACCACCGGAGCATGGTCAGAAGGCCTTTCTGTGAGGCGCAATTCTTTATCTATCCAGGCCTGAATGGATTTATCAGCAAGCGGTTTTGTCGCCCAGATATGGTCAATGCGCCAGCCCTTTTTTCTTTGGACAGCATTTTTAACACGGTAGTCCCAGAAGCTGTACTGCTCCCGACCCTGCTGGTGCATCCTGAATACATCAACAAAGCCCCACTTCCTTATTCTTTCCAGTGCCGCGTGCTCATCTGGATGATAACCAACCTGACCGAGCATTTTTCCGGGATCATGGACATCCATCGCCTCAGGCGCCACATTAAAATCACCTACCCAGAGCAGTGGTTTCTGTGCGCTGAAGTTGCGGTCAAAGTAATCGTACAGTCTCCTGAACCAGTCCAGTTTGTATCTGAATTTTTCTGACTGGGGCTCATAGCCCTGAGGAATGTAGGTGTTCACGATCGGCACGCCCTGTATCACCGCTGTGATTAAACGTGTCCCTTCAGCTTCATCATCAGTAAAGCCGATCTGTGCGCGTTCTACAGGCAGCCTGGTCAGAAGAGCAACACCATTATAGGTCTTTTCTCCCCGGAATACAGGGCTATAATCCATATCATGAAATGCCTGGGCGGGAAAGTCAGAATCAATAACCTTTGTTTCCTGAAGGCAGAGGACATCAGGAGATTCTTTTTCGAGCCATGTCAGGACAGACTGGAGGCGGACCCTGATTGAATTTACATTAAAGGTGGCAACTTTCATGTTCGGGTTTTCTGGTTACAATAGCACCATGCCATTTCCATGGATTGTTATTAAACACAGAGACACGGAGTATAGTCACAGCATTAATATCCTCATAGTTGAGTCTTCTTCTAAATAATGTACAGACTTTCTCTGGCTAACGCAAATCATGTCTTTATACCTAGAGCGATCTGCTGTTCTTTTATTGCCCGTATCCGGTCTCTCAGCTCTGTAGCCTTTTCAAAGTCCAGGTTTTCAGCGGCAGCCTTCATCTGTTCTTCCATCTTTTTCAGTTCAGATTCGTCTGCATACTGAACTTTCTCTTCTGCAACTGACGGAACTGTCCAGTAGTCCGCCTCGTAAATTGAACTGAGTATGTTCGTGATCTCTTTTTTGATGGAGAGGGGCGTGATGTTGTGCGTTACATTATAGGCCTCCTGGATTTTTCTGCGTCTCGTAGTTTCATCCATCGCCTTTTGCATTGATCCTGTGACAGTATCCGCATAAAAGATCACCAGACCGTTCAGGTTCCGTGCAGCCCTGCCGCTTGTTTGAATGAGCGAACGGGCTGATCTCAGGAAGCCTTCCTTGTCAGCATCAAATATGGCAACAAGAGAGACTTCCGGGATGTCAAGACCCTCTCTCAGGAGGTTTACACCGACAAGAACATCAAAGGTTCCAAGCCTGAGGTCCCGGAGAATCTCTATTCTCTCAAGAGTGTGAATATCAGAATGGAGGTACCTGGCCCTGATCTCTGCTTCAGCATAGTACTCTGTTATATCTTCTGCCATCTTTTTTGTCAGTGTCGTCACAAGAACTCTTTCCCCTTGTGATGCTCTTCTCCTGACCTCTCCCAGCAAGTCATCAACCTGGCCTGACACCGGCCTGAGTTCAATCACGGGATCTTTGAGTCCTGTAGGCCTGACAATCTGCTGGATGATTCTACGCTTTGATTTATTAATCTCATACTCAGAGGGAGTTGCCGAGATATAAACAGCCAGATTTACCCTCTCCTCAAATTCATGAAATTTCAGAGGCCTGTTATCAAGAGCTGAAGGAAGCCTGAAACCATAATCAATAAGGTTCTGTTTTCGTGACCTGTCTCCCTCATACATACCTCCTATCTGGGGAATTGTGGCATGAGACTCGTCAACAAAGAGCAGAAAATCATCGGGGAAATAATCAATAAGACAGCTTGAGGGTTCTCCCGGTGCTCTGCCTGTCAGGTGGCGTGAATAATTTTCTATGCCGTGACAGAAACTGAATTCTTTCAGCATTTCCATATCAAACCGGGTCTTCTGCTCCAGCCTTTTTGCTTCAAGCTCTTTTCCCTCCCGCAGCAGGTAAATGAGCCGTTCATCCAGCTCCCTGGTGATGGTTTTAATCGCCTTCTCGATTCTTGGCCTGGGCGTAATCCAGTGGCTGTTAGGAAATAATGAGGTCTTTGTCAGAGCTCTCAGGGCTTTTCCGGTAAGAGGATCAAACTCGGAAAGACCGTCGATGTCATCACCAAAGAACTCGACCCTGATAGCATTGTCACCGGAAAAAGAAGGGAATATTTCCACAACATCCCCCCTGACGCGGAATGTCCCCCTCTTAAATTCATCGCTCCTTTCATAGAGAATGTCAATAAGAGACCGCAGAAAATCGTCCCTGTCTATATGCATCCCCTCTTCAATGACGAGATGCATCCCAAGATAATCCTCAGGTGCCCCGATGCCGTAGATACAAGAAACGGACGCGACAACAATGGTGTCGTTTCTTTCCATGACCGCCCGCGTGGCAGAGTGGCGCAATCGGTCAATATCGTCATTTATCATCGCATCTTTTTCAATGTACGTGTCTGATACCGGCAGATATGCTTCAGGCTGATAGTAGTCATAATAGCTCACAAAATATTCCACAGCATTCTGCGGGAAAAAGGACTTGAATTCACCGTAGAGTTGCGCAGCAAGTGTCTTGTTATGGGCGATAACCAGTGCGGGCTTATTGATATTGGCAATCACATTGGCAACGGTATAGGTTTTCCCTGATCCCGTCACTCCAAGCAGTGTCTGGTGGACGAATTTTTTCTCTATGCCTTCAGTCAGTGCTTCTATCGCAGCAGGCTGGTCGCCTTTGGGTTCAAACTCACTGACAAGACTGAACGCACCGTTATGATTGTTTTGAAAATCAGACATATTATCCTCTGACCGTCTGCAACCCTGTACATGGCAGCATGAACGGAATTAAATCTATTTTATCATGGAGCAAGGGAAACAGGGGTTCAGGGACATACTGAGTCAAGAAATGCCATGAACTGAAACAGTTATGGATTTTATGAACAGATATTGCACAGCAAATATTGATTTATTCAAAAAAACAACTTTGATCGTGTCTGGTCATGCAAGCTTTGTTAAAGCTTTCTTGTAGACCTCAAACGCTTTTTGTCCAAAGAGCACAAAGCGGATAAGGAGTATGTCCTCATTTGATTTCAGATAGTTGATTGCGGTCTTCAGTGCGATCTCGGCCGCATCTTCCAGGGGATACCTGTAGGCGCCTGTACTTATGGACGGAAATGCTATGCTCTTCAGGCCCTTTGAGGAGGCAGTTTTCAGGGAGTTAGCGTAGGCATTTTCCAGCAACCGGGGTTCACCCTGGAGGCCGTCTCGGTATACAGGACCGACAGTATGAATTACATATCCAGCTTTGAGATTTCCCCCTGTTGTAATAACTGCCTCACCTGTTTCGCAACCACCGATGGTGACACATTCTTCAAGTATGCCAGGGCCACCTGCGCGATGTATTGCCCCGTCTACACCGCCCCCTCCCAGGAGTGACTTGTTGGCAGCATTCACAATTGCATCAGTATCCTGCCGGGTTATGTCCCCTTCAATGAGGGATATTCTCCCCTTATGTATGGTGACTTCCATTATGGCCTCCCTCTCCTGCTGTCATAATTTGTATAAATTATATCATCTCATATCGAGGCTCAACTTCGATATGATCTATTAACGATATCAATAATAGTGACCTCCGGAGTGGACAGGAACCGGACAGGGGGACCGGCTGTGCCGGTGCCACGGCTTACATAGATGGCGGAACCGCCAGAAAGTTGAGTAAACCCGGAGTGATGTTTGAAGAGAAACATTGTCGCAAGATTCATCGGGAATATCTGCCCTTTGTGAGTATGACCGGAAAGCTGAAGGTCAAAGAGTCCGGCACTCTTTTCTTCAACATCAGAGCGATGCTTTAGCAGAAGAGTAAACAGTTCAGGAGGAAGTTCTCCAAGCACCTCTTCTTCCGGTTTGTCTGATTCACTATTCCCGGGTTTTCGCGCTTCACCTCCCTGAAAATCCATTCCCGCTATATTAATGGTATTGTTCACTGAAAGGCCTCTGTTCCTGAGCAGTTCAAATCCCGCATCTGTGATAAATTTTGTTGTCTGCTTCAGCCCTCCGTACAACTCGTGATTTCCAATGACAGCATATTTACCCAGAGGGGCTGTTATTTTATTGAGCCTGTCTGCAAGGTGACTGATAAACTTCACAGGTCCGTCAACAAGGTCCCCTGTTGATATCAGAATATCGGGCTCTTCAGCTTCTATAATCCCTATCACTTTCTCCAGCATGCTATCTCGCACAAGAATGCCCAGATGCACGTCGGATATCTGGGCTATCCTGATTTTACTTTCCCCTTTCGGAAGTTTATCAGTCCTCATTTCTAACCGCTCTACTGTTAATCTTCGGGCTTCAAGGTATCCGATGAGAGTGATAACAAGTGAGAGAACAAGAGGGATGAAAAAAGCCATTTTCGGGGAGAATGTAAAGAGCGCCACTAAATCGGCTGCTGATGCTGTATAGAGTTTTACTGCTAAATTATAAAAATCAATGATCAGCCCTGCGGAAAAAAAAGGGACAAGAAAGGCAAGCCACATAAACCCGATCCAGGAATATATCCTGATCCCTCTTTCAGACCCTCTATTCGCGTAGATGGGAATCAGGACCGGCGAAATAGTCAGAATAAATATGGCAAGGCCCAGAAAAGCGCTGAACGGAAATCCAGCTTCTGTTATATGCAGAATCTTAATAAAAGCATAGAGGTTTGACAGCGCGTAACTAATTACAATAAACAGAAAAATACCCATATTGTATTGTATACTTTTCCGGGATTAATCTATTCTTAAGATGAAAACTGATATCCCATGGGAGAGACACAGGATCGTTTACTTCGCTTCGCTCTGGGGAGTTTCCATCCGTATAAAAAACATCAGCAGCGATGGAATGACAAATACGGTAAATACTGTAGAAAGGGCCAGCCCACCAAGGATGACGCTGCCAAGTCCCCTGTACAGTTCTGATCCGGGACCGGGAGCGACAACAAGGGGCAGCATGCCGAAGATGCTCGTTGTCGCGCTCATATATATGGGTCTCAGCCGTGATCTTGTTGATTCAACGACCGCCTCTTTATAATCCATATCATGAAAACGAATATTATTAAGCGCCTGATGGACAATGAGAATGGCATTGTTCACGACTACCCCGATCAATATAACAAAGCCGAGCATTGTAAGGATATCAAGGGGAGTTGGCATATGCGAGAACGCCTGAGAGTATGCATTCACCATGCGCAGTCCCATTATACCCCCTGCTCCTGCAAGCGGCACCGTAAACATGATAATAAGGGGATAGATGAAGTTCCCGAACAGTGCTGACATAAGCAGATAGGATATCACTGCCGCAAGAACAAAATTCCATTGAAGGACCTGGCGTGTTTCCTTGAGCTTGTCAGCAACACCGCTCATTGATACATTCGTCCCTTTCTTGATCATGCCCATCGTACGGATCTGGGGTATTACCTTGTTATTAATGATATCCATTGCCTCTTCAAGGGGTATGTCAAAGGGCGGCGTTACCTGCAGGGTGAATGTCCTTTTCCGCTCAAGGTGCCGTATTTCCGTGATCCCTGCTGTTCGCACAAGTGAAGAGAAAGAGGAGACCGGCACTGTCTTGCCCTGAGGGGTTGCAATTGACGAATTGTACAGGGCCTCAGGCGTGGAAATATCCTTCTCAGACGCCTTGAGAACAAGGTCAATTTTTTTCTTTCCCTCCTCTTTGAACTCGCCGATTTTTCTCCCGTCCATAAGCACGTCAAGGGTGACTCCAAAATCCTCCGCGTTCATACCGGAAGCACGGAGCCGGTCCCGCATCGGCACGAGCCGCACCTCAGGGTAAAGCAGTTCAAGTGAAGGCAGGGGCCGTATCTGGGCCGCTGGCATTTCCTTTTTGATAATCCCGAACATTGCGCCCGCAGCAGCAACAAGCTGATTCACGTCATCACCGGTAACATCAACCTCAACAGTCCTTCCTCTGCCGAGCCTGGTCTGGAAAATTCCGGCCTGCATGCTGACGCCGAACATGCCGGGAATAGCATTTATCTGCCTCATAAAAAGCGGGATGAGTTCTCCGGCCCGTTGTATCCGATCACTGGTAGCGCCTGCAATGTTGAACCTTCCGGAGGCAACATAAAACATGTTCTGGATCGAGGGCAGGCCTTCGTGGTCTTTTCCTACATGCTCTTTCGTAGCACTGAAAAACATGTCTCCGATCTCTTTATTCTCCTCATAGGAAAGGCCGGGGGGTGGTATAAGCAGACTGATCACGAGATTCCTGTTGCCCTGAGGGAGATACTCCATTTTTGGCAGAAGCATCCATGCTGACAGGATAGATATGACCGTAAGGAGAAGGACAGTGACAATCCTCGATGTATTGCTGTAAATAGCAATATTTACCAGTTTCATAACTCCATTCACCAGTCTGGTTCCCAGGGTGGTAAGGACTGTTTTCTTATTATTTTTTTCTTTACTCCCGATCATAGTGAACAGTTTTTCAGACAGCATCGGTATCACCGAAACAGAGACAAAGAGGCTCAGAATAACAGCGGAGCTGACCGCTATCGCGATATCTCTGAACAGCTGCCCTGCCTCTTCCTCAACAAAGACCACCGGCAGAAAAACAGCCACGGTAGTAAGCGTTGACGCCAGTACAGCCCCCCAGACCTCGCTGGCCCCGTCATAGGATGCCTGAAACGGGGTCTTTCCCATCCCCCTGTGACGGTCAATGTTCTCCAGGACCACAATCGCGTTGTCCACAAGCATGCCAACGGCAAACGCGATTCCCGCAAGACTCACTACGTTCAGGTTTCTGCCGAGAATATTCATTACAATAAATGTGCCGATAACACTTATCGGGATTGCCGTTGCAACGACGATGGTAGAGGACAGACTCCTGAGAAAAATCAGGAGAACTACGATCGCGAGAATTCCACCGATCAGGATGTTTCTCTTCACAAGATCAATGGCGCCCTGAATATAGGGCCTCTGGTCATAGACCCAGTCAAGATATATTCCCTCGGGCTCCATCTTTTCGCTGTTCAGCCACTTGACTACCTTTTCCGTCCTGCTGGTCATATCAAGAATATTCGTACCCGGCTCAGGTTTAACACCGATTGCCATGCCGTCCTTTGAGTTATGAATCATGGCCACTGTCTTCTTTTCAAATCCGAAACTGACACTGGCAACGTCTGATACTTTGATTCTCCTGATCCCGTCAGACCAGATGACTACATTTTCTATGTCTTCAGGAGACTGGAACTGGGCAATAGTCCTGATCCGGTAATTCCTTCTCCCCATACCCATTGTTCCGGCTGACACATCAATATTTTCTTTCCTCAGTATGTTGATCAACCCTGAAGTTGTAAGACCGTGGGAGGCAAGCTTTCCGGGATCAACAATTATGTGCATCTGCCGTTCCTCTCCGCCGCCTATAAAGAGATCCGCTACTCCCTCAACACGTTCAAGGTACTGACGTACTTCATTTTCAAAAAAAGTCTTGTAGCTGCCGACCGGATTGGGATTGCTCTCCTCTGATTTCATTATTATCCAGATGACCGGTGATGTAGCCGCGCCTGTTGCATTAATAACGGGCTTTTCCACATTTTCCGGGTACGAGGGGACCTCATTCATCTTGTTGGAAACCCTGAGAAGGGCCTCATCAATGCTTGTTCCTATTGAAAAGCGCAGGGTCACAGATCCCCTGTCATTGAGGGAGGAGCTCTCCATTTCAGTCAGTCCGGGGATCCCCTTCAAAGCTTTCTCCTGTTCCTCAATCACATCGCGTTCAATCTCATAGGGGGTTGCACCGGGCCAGAACGTGCTCACCTCAATCTCAGGCACCGTAACGTCAGGGCTGAGCTGATAGGGCATCTGAAACAGCCCTATCATACCGAAGAGAAGGATGAGTATCACACCCACGATCACGGTAACAGGTTTTTTTATTGAAAATTGTACAAGATCCATATTTTTTTAAAAGGTAGTTAGTAGACGGTAGTTAGCAGCCAGGGGTACTGCCTGTTTTTCCCCTGACTCCTGACTCCTGACTCCTGACTCCTGTTTTTATTGAATCATAACTGACTGTCCGGGCCGGAGTCTTTCATTGCCTTTCACAACAACGTTCATTCCTTCAGCCAGTCCCTCTCCACGAACGCCGACAGTCATTCCCTCGTAACCGATTACGGTCACTACGATCATACGGGCCTGGGAATCATCGACCGCGTAGACAACATCGTTGCCGAATGAGGTGATAACAGCATCTCTCGGTACGATCAATGCTTTTTCTTTTATTCCGGTCGGTAGTGTCACCCGGGCTTCCATTCCTTCGACCAGAGAGAGGCTGTTTTTTACTCTTATTTTTATTGGAAAGGTCCTCGTTGATATGTCACCCCTCGGTATAATGGCGATGACCCTGCCGGTCATTGTTTCTCCTCCGACAATTACCGTTACCTCCATCCCTTTCTTTATATACCCGAGCATTGACCCTGAGACTTCTGCGACAATATCTACAACTTTCTCCATCGCAATGGTGGCGACTGTGGCGCCTTCATTGAGCCACTCTCCTCTGTCAACATGTCTTTTGATAACTACTCCGTCAAAAGGTGCAGTAACCGATTTTTTCTCCAGTTCCACCTCAATTCGTTCTACATCCGCCTTGATGGAAACAGCCTTTTTTTCAAGGCTGCTCACTCCATATCGCCGTTCATCATACAACTGTTCTGTAATGAGCTGGGTTTCGAAGAGGTTTTCCGCCCTGCTCAGGTCACGGCCTGCCTTTTCCAGGTCTGCCATAATCTGTTCATGGTTGGCCCGCGCAGCCTGAAGGGACTTTTCCAGAAGGTCTGAACTGAGACGGGCAAGGATCTTCCCCCTGGTAACTTTTTGACCCTCTTCAAAAGTTACGGATTCAACTTTGCCCCTAACCTCTGTGGCTACGTCAGATACTTCCTGGTAGTACACCGTTCCGACAAACTCACTCTGCGGCGCGACCATTCCGCCCGCAACTGCAGACACCACTACTTTTGCAGGAGGCATACCCTGCGGCTTTTCTTCCTCTGCGGTGAGCCGATTAAATATAGGCAACAGAATTAAGGCAACAAGTATGAAAATATATTTTTTCTTAACCATAAAGGAATTCTCCATTTACTATACAGTCAATTTTTTGTTGTTATTTTCATAACAGATTATCTGCAACATTATTTCTTTCATTCACCATGATCACTGATTTCCCGGCCCTGTTTCGCCGACTACTGTCTTTAACAGCGTTCCGGTCATCCTCTGCAACCTTAAGACTGAGAGCTGAGAAGCATACTCGGCGGTCGCCTGCTCTCTTTCTGCGGTAACAAGAAGCGTGTTTGCATCCATGACATCAACACTGTCAGCAAGGCCATACTGAAACTGCTTGGTAACGGAATTATAATTATCCCTCGCATATTCTACTTCAGCCCGTACCTGACTCAGAACTGCAACCTCTCGTTTCACAATCAGATAGGAATTTTCAACGTCTACGCCTATTAAGCGTTCAAGGTGAGAAAGCCGGTACTCAGCCTGCCTGGCCCTGGCCTTTGCCTCGCCGACCTCTGCCCTTCGCAGACCGCCTTCATAAATTGGAATATTCAGTTTCAGCAGACCATACATTCTCTCTGTCAGCCCGAACGTGGAGGACGGCTCATTTTCCTGCCTCACGTACACACCTTCGATCGACAGGTCAGGCCAGTATGCACCCTGTGCTACCGACACTTCCTCCTTTGCAACATCTCTTTCTATGATTGCAGCGTTCATCTCAGCCCTTTCAGCGAGGGCTTTGTTTGTCAGGCATTCCAGTTCCGGCAGTGAACATCCTGCAATAAGAAAACCCAGGTCCGGGTCACCTGCTTCTGTTACAGTAAAGTACATACCGGGTTGCGGCTCTGAAACATCATACTCTTCGCTTAAATTCACAGACTGTGCAAGACGGGCTTTTGCAATGCTCAGATTATTTCCGGCTTTTATCAGATCTGACTGGGCACCGGCCAGCTCCGCCTCTGCCCTCAGAAGAACTGTTTTTGTAGCGGCTCCGACCTCAAGTCTTGTTCGGGCTGCATCACGATGCTTTGTCAGCCTTTCAACATTTTGCAGGGCAATCTCCAGAGCCTTCTTGGCCGAAAGAACGACGAAATATTCTGAGGCAACATTCAGCAAAAATTCTTCTTTAACTGCATCTAGCTCAGAGCTGCTTTGCCGTATACCTTCCTTTGCTATTCTGAAGTTCGTAAACTCTTTGCCGCTTAATGAAAAGGTTTGGCCCAACCGGAACCCCCATTCATTGGTGTAATCAGGCTGGAGCAAAAATTCGCCCTGACGTTTCTCCTTGCTGTACCGCGTATGGTCCCCAAATGCTGAAAAATCCGGCAGGAGCGTTGAAAGGGCCTTTTCTTTTCCCTGTTCTGATATATAAAGGTCCTCTTCCGAAATTTTTATTGTCTCGCTTTTCTCAAGGGCACGTCTGTACAGGTCATCGAGTGAATATATACCTGCAAGCACGTTGTATGGAGCAAAGACAAAAAAGAGAACGAATATAAAGCATATTTTATTTTTCATGATACATCCTTTCTTAACCCGTTACTCATTACGTCAAAAAGAGATTCTCCCAGATCTTTCGGGGAACCTACCCCGAAAATAAGCTTCATCATTATCGCACCACGTATACCGGCAAAAATCGTCATCGCTGTTTTACTGGTATCGAGGGGCCGTATCGTCCCGTCATGAATGCCGTTAACCAGGATCGACTCCAGAAGCGCATGCTGCGTCCTGAAGAATTCATTCCGTAAAGGTTTAATAAACTGAAGCCTGTGCTCTCTGTAAAACATTGATATGAGCTGCTTCTTTTTCAGGGCAAAATCCAGGCAAAATAGAATATACTCATTTAAGGCATGAAGAGCCTCTTTGTCTGACCCGGCAATGGTTCTTGTCAGACCATCATAGTCCTTTGTCTGGTCCTTTATAAGCTCCCGGCAGAGAGACTCCTTGCTGCTGAAGCGCAGATAAAGGGCACCGACACTTATTCCTGCTTTCCTGGCAATATCCGTCATTTTGGTCTCAGAATATCCTTTTGAAGAAAATTGTTCAAGGGCAGTTTTCAATATTCTGGAATTAGTCACTTTTTTTTGCATCGGATTATTTTGGATTATTACGGTCTGAAATCACAAAATGAATCATGGTTCACCTGAACCTTGGTTCATTTTATATCCGATCCAGCCCAATGTCAAGATGGAACAGGGAAAGAATAATCGTTAAAGCTGAGGAGGGTTACTGCTAACCTGCTGCAAGGTTTGCGGCAAGGTTATTGACTGATCTGGCAAAACCTGATGCCGGAGCATTGACCATAACAGGCTTCATCTTATTGATAGACTGTTTCACAGAACTGTCGTCAGGAAGGTTCGCGACCAGGTGGCTCTGGACGCCCAAATATTTATCGGTCAACCCCTGGAGCACAGCACCCACATTAGCATCACCTGCTGTCTGGACCCTGTTGACGATGATATTTGGGGAAAACTCTGAAAGAACTTTTTTTGCGGACCGTACTGCATCTTCATCTATTTTGTCTGCAGCGCTGAAGAATTTTCCCATGGTGTTCAGGTGAGGATTGGCGTCAACATCTTTTGCTTCTTCGAGCAACTGGAGTACATCACCCGCCTTTTCAGATTTAAAGAGGAATCCGAGCCGTCTGAAGACAGAGGATTTAATGAAGCTGTATAAGTTCATGAGGGATGTAACTTCCGGTGTCGTGACGAAGAGCCCCTTATGGGCGATAAAGGAAAAGTCCACCACATTGTATGATGAGCCGGCTCCCAGATCAATGATTAAGATGTCGCTCTCAAGCTTTTGGAGATGATTAATGAGCTTTACTTTCTGCTGATAGGGCATATTCGCAATATTCGGAATCTGGCTGCCGCCGCAGATGAATTTGAGATTTTGTATCTCCGTTGATCTGACGACATCAGAAAGGTTTTTGACCTTTTTAAGAATAAAATCATCAAGGGTCTGCCCGGAGTCTCTCAGCCCAAGAAGCGCATGCAGGTTAGCAGCGCCGAGGTCAAGGTCGGCAAGTATCACTTTTTTCCCCATGGACGCGAGTGAAATGGCAAGATTAGCCGAAATTGTGCTCTTCCCGACTCCTCCCTTTGGTCCTGCCACGGCAACAACTTTTAACAGGGATTTATTGTTATTATCCCGATTCTTTTGCTCTCCGTCCCTGTTGTCAAACATGCTGCTCCCTTCTTAATTCATCGTTGAGACGCACAGTTACTACCATATATTAATACGGCTTTGGGGGAGACAAACATTAGCTGAACCGCGCACTGAATCTGCTTCAATGACAACTGCCAAAATGAAAATTTCAAATAAAATCCCAATGACTAACAAGCCAAAATATCCATCAGATGAGTAAAATAGAACCCATGATAAGAAATTCAGGATGGGGCATTGGTTAATCTTTAGATTTTGTCATTCACTTGGCATTTGGACTTTGTAATTTGAGATTTCTATAAACAGCCTTATTCCAGATCAAGAAGGCGTTTCAGGTCCTCTTCAAGTGCCTCTTTGTCCTGGGAAGGCTGATCTTCATCAGGCTCCTTGTCTGCATCAACCGGCTTTTCTGATCTTACCGGTGGTTCCGGTTCAGGGCGGGGCTCTTCCACTGCAGGCTCAGAAATCCCCGCTTCTGTGGCAGACTGGAGTTCCCTCACCTGCGCGAGAATAAGGTGTACGTCAAGGGGATCGGGCAGGCAGGCATCTACTTTTGTATTGATAAACTCCACAGGAATGCCCTGAGTCAGGGCGGTGAGAAGAATTAATGACGAACCTGAAAAAACCTGTTTGGCCGATAAAAAGAATTCAAGTTCTTTTGTATAGTAGCTTTTCACATCAAGGATAAGAACAGAGGGGCCGCTGGCGCTGATTATGTTTTCCGCGTTGATGGTCTTGTCATGAAGCCGGACATCATAGCCTTTTTGCCGCAATGCATTAAATAGGATATTACCTCTTATTGATTCAGCGGAAAAGATGAGTACCGGAACTGACATGCAAATGTGTCAGGCTTCTGTCATTGCCATGATCAGCGCGCCCTTGGCCGTTGTATTCAGAGGATCATCGGCAATGCGCACTTCTGAAATCTCAAGCGGAAGGCGGACGCTCTTGAGGGCGGTTTCAAAGCTTTCCCTGCATCCCTTCGGCATGCAGGTGCCGCCGCTTAATACGATTGGGATCGGTTCCGCTATCTTCGGTACTGTTTCCGAAGCAGAGATGACACGCTGGATGCTCTGAACCAGCGTCAGAATAGTGTCCATATAGTAGACGTGGAGCGTTGTTTCTATTTTATCCTTTGGTATTGCTGTCAGGTCGAGGGACTCTTCCTTAATGCCTTTGATCTTCGTTGCTGACGTTCCTACGTCACGGCCAACCATCGTGTCGATGTAGTCTCCGCCTCTCTGTATACTGAAGGTTATGACAGGAACTGAAAGGTAGGACAGGCAGACGTTGCACATTCCTCCGCCCATGCTGATTCCTATGCCGGTAAAATTATCTTCTGCAAGTTCAGACATAACAACAGCCATGCCTTCATTAATGGAGACCGGCGTGTAACCAAGACTCTCAAGATACATTTTAATAATTGATTCATGTCCGGCCACATATGAGGTCCTTTCAATAGGCTCTCCGGGGATGCTGAAACAGATCGTCTCACCAAATGTCTTGGGCTTCTGGATCAGCGTGCTGATAATGGCCTGTATAATTTTTATCCCTTCATTTTCTTTTGGACTGAGGAGGCCTTTTTCAACGGGCCTTCGCGTGTTGGCGTTAAAGAGGTTTGCAAAGTCTTCAGCTGAGTATCCGATTATGTAATACTGTCCTTCAAGTTCAAAGAACATAACATCATTCTGGGTAAGAATCTTTTTGGTGAACTTTGACTGGGGGATGGTGAAGAACGCGTTGACCTGCTTCACCATATGAATTTTACGGCCTTTGTTCTGGGCCATAACAATGTTGCTGGTACCAACATCGAGTCCGACAGGGCCGCTGGGGCTCTCTGCGTCCTCCCCTGTTTCTCTATCTTTTGAAACGACTTTTTTGTAGGAGGTATCTATCGCGGCGTCAATTTTTTTGTCTGATGCTTTCCCTGATTCTGACGCGTCTTTCACCGGTATCTCATATTTTGAGGCATCAAGAGATCCTTCCTCTTCATCTCCCCCTGCGTCAGCCAGCCGCTTCTTAAGCCTTTCGATTTCATCCTTGTAATCACTATCAGCCATAAATGTAGCCTCCGGTATAACCGATCACTATGAAAGGTTATATAAACTATACGACATTTAATCTGAATAACTTAATACAAAGCCGCTTTTTACAAAAAATAGTTTAGATAAGCTTAAGTTAAATAGTCTGAAATGTCAAGCCGATATTTCCCTGTTCTTAAAAGTAGTTACTGTCTTTTTTCACGGATGCGCATCAAAAAGTTTTCCGTG
This sequence comes from Thermodesulfovibrionia bacterium, assembly GCA_947259645.1. Classification (GTDB taxonomy): domain Bacteria; phylum Nitrospirota; class Thermodesulfovibrionia; order UBA6902; family UBA6902; genus Glo-13. The sequence continues at coordinate 22,069 of CAMYND010000015.1, forward strand.
CTGAGTGAATACAATTTTCAGCATAGTATTCACCATTCTCGGGCATGCATGGTTTTCATCAATACTGGCTAAAGTATGGAACCACAATGTCCGTAATGAGTAATTAAGTACAAGTATCGTGCAAAAATGCAATTTACTTGAAAATCCTGTCTCGCAAGGGCAGTTCTAACTCTGCGGCTCCGGTGGTAAAGAGAGGCGCAGGAATGGAGGAACCGGCCACAATATTTAGCCGGGACAGGAGAAGGAAACAATGGAAACCATACATGAAACATCTACTGACCACCTGATCAAGATTCTTTTTGTTGATGATGAAGAAAATGTTCTCCGGTCATTGAGACGCCTCTTTGCAACGGACAATGTCTTTGATGTCAAACTGGCCAATTCCGGAAAAGAGGCCCTTGAAATCATAAAAAATGAACCCAATATCGGCATCATAGTTTCAGACCAGAAAATGCCGGGAATGAGCGGCGTTGATTTTCTGGAACAGGCAAAAAATATCATTCCCGACGCCCCCAGGATGCTTATTACCGGATATCCTGACATAAATGTCATGGAAGATGCCATGAACAGGGGCGGCGCCTGCATGTTCATAAAGAAGCCATGGGAAGACGAAAAACTGACCCAGGTTATCAGGGAAGCTGCGCAGCAGTTCATTCTGAAGAAGGAAAACAGGAGACTGCAGGATATAGTTTTGCAGCAGAATGATGAACTGCAGAACTGGAATTCTAAGCTTGAGCAGAACGTTGAGGAGCAGACCCGGGAAATAACACGGCTGCTGGAAAATGAGAAACTCTTGTCAGCAAGAGCAACCGCGGCAGCAAAGGCTGAAAAGGAAAAAGTAACAGAGCTGGAGCAGTCCTACGAAGAGCTTGAATCAATAGCCTCTGAACTTGACAAGGCGCGCAGTGACCTGGAAGAGGCAAACCGCGAGATCAAGGAGGCTTCCATCCAGATGGTGCAGAACGAAAAGATGAGCGCCCTTGGAGAAATGACCGCGGGTGTGGCCCATGAGCTGAACCAGCCCCTGAATGCAGTGAAACTCATATCACAGGATATCCTCAGAGATATAGCAAAGGACAGGTTCGATAAGGAATACCTCGCTGATGACTTGAAGGAAATCGTCGGTGAAGTGGACAGGATGTCCACTATCATCGATCATATGAGGCTCTTCAGCCGGCGTACCGTGGACGACGGAGTAGCAGAAGCAGATGTCAACAGCGCTGTTGAGGGCGTTTTCAAATTGCTGGGCAAGCAGCTGACAAATCATAATATCCTGGTAACAAAGGATATGGCCCCTGATCTGCCCCCCGTTTCAATTGACCAGATCCGTCTGGAGCAGGTACTGGTAAACATTATTAATAATGCCCGGCAGGCCCTGGAATCATTCTGCAAGGAAGAGATGAAGATAGAGATACGGAGCTGCCTGGAAGAAAATAAAAAGGGAAATATGGTCGCCGTATATATCAAGGACAATGCCGGCGGTGTACCGGAAGATATAAAAGTGAAGATATTTGAACCCTTCTATACCACAAAGAGGCCGGGCAAGGGAACAGGCCTGGGACTGAGTATTTCCAGCAAAATCGTGGCAGATGCAAATGGAAAGATCAACCTGGATGTTGAAGAAGGAATTGGTTCAACATTCGGCGTGCTGCTTCCTGTCAGGGAGTCAACAGATGATGATAAATCAGATGAGAACCAGGACATCGCTGAATGAGTCTAAGAAATATGGCTCGTAAGATCTGGAGGAATTGAAAGAATGAAGGTAATGCTTATTGGTGACAAACCGGAAATCAGGGAGAAGATGAAAAGCCTGATTGATAAGGAAGGCTGCGAGACAATGCTTGCCTCGAACGGGCATGAAGGCATAGAGATCTGTGATAAAGAGAAGCAGGACCTGGTGATCACGGATTTAAACCTCCCGGGCATGGATGGGATAGAGATTATGCATTCGGTAAAGCGCCTGTCTCCAGAAACTGAAGTTATTCTGGTCACAGGAGACGGGGAATATGATACAGCAATCCAGGCCTTGAGAGAAGGGGCACTGGATTACCTCAAAAAGCCTGTGGATATTGATCAGCTGCTCCTTTCACTCGGGCGGTGCAGGGAAAAAAACAAAAAGAAAAAAGACACACCTCTCATAACTTCGGTCCTTGTATTAGATGATGACAACGTCGCACGGAAAAAACTGGAGAGGATCATGGCCAAGGAAGGCTATAAGGTCATGTCAAGGGGGAACGGCAAAGAAGGCCTGGAGCTTTTCAAAGAACAGAAGATCGATATTATTCTCGCTGATCTGAAGATGCCGGGGAAAAACGGGATTGAGGTGCTGAAAGAGGCAAAGGCACTTCGCAGTGATGTAGAGGTAATCATGATTACAGGCCATGGTGATGAAGAGTCAGCTATCGAGTCGATGAGAGAAGGGGCAATAAATTTTCTCAAGAAACCGATTGATATTGAGCAGCTCCTCGCGGCCGTAGAAAAAGCAGTGGAAAAGTTAACCCTGCAGAGAAGCCTCGAATACAGGACCAGAGAACTGGAGCTGACAAAAGCGGTATTAACACGAACGACATCAAACAAGGAGATAGTCCTTGACCTTACGGAAGGGATGGACGGTCCTGCAAAGGCATTTACCAGTGAACTGCTTGACTTTCTGCCAATGACTTTTTTCACGGCTGACAGCCAGGGGAATATCCTTTTCTGCAATAAAGGTTTTTCACGGCTCTTTGACCGTACGCCGAAGGAGATCAGTGAAGACTGGCCTGAAAAACTGCAAAAAATAGGCATAGAAGGTGTGGCCTCCGATGATTTAAAAAACAGGATACAGGGACTCTTTGAATCTGACCTGAACAGGATAGAGGTGGTACCCTTGGGCACGTATGCCTTTATGCTTTTAACGAAAATTAAAGTGTTAACAGGTGATGGGGAAAACACCCTCGCACTGGCAGTACTGAGGGGCGAGAAAAAGACCGTCAAGGCAGGTGAAATAAACAATGGATGATAAGAAAGTTCTGATTGTAGATGACGATGAAATGATCCGGAGGCAGCTGGGAGAAGCGCTCCAGAGAAACTTTTTTAATACGATGCACGCCGGGAGCGGGGAAGAGGCATTAGAAATCGTCCAGAAAGAAAAAGTAGACGTACTTCTTGTTGATGTAAAACTTCCGGGCATGAACGGCCTTGAGTTGCTCAGAAAGGTCAAGGTCCAGTCACCAACAACAGAGGTCATCATTATAACGGGCTTTGGAAATCAGGAAATAGCCATTCAGGCGCTGCGCCAGGGGGCCATCGACTATATTGAAAAACCGGTTGTGATGGACGAACTTAACGCTGCGCTCGGAAGGGCGATTGAGAGTATGAGAGAAAAGCAGGACCTGGTATACGAGAATACGATTCTGATTGTTGATGACGAAGAAACCCCTCTCAGGAGATTAAAACGGTCTCTGGACAAGGAAAATTACTCCACCTTCACCGCCACCAACGGGATGGATGGACTGGAAATTATCAATAACAATAAGATAGATGTGGTCATTACCGATATAAAGATGCCCGGCATCGACGGACTTGAGCTCCTGAGCAGGGCCAAAAAGATGTATCCTGACATTGAAGTAATTGTAATAACCGGGCATGGCGACCAAGAGGTTGCCGTTAGTGCCCTGAGGGCAGGCGCAATAGACTATTTGTGCAAACCTATCGACCTTGATGAACTGCTGCTTTCAGTTAACAAGACTGTAGAGAGGATCGGCCTGAACAGGACAAGCCTGTACAGGAACAGGGAGCTGAAGCTTTCAAAAGAGATCGTCTCCAAAATGAACGAAGAACTGGAAAGAAAAGTTACTGAACGTACGGAGAAGTTGAGCGAGACCCAGTCCCAGCTGATGCACACATCGAAGTTAGCAACTCTTGGCGAGATGAGCGCCGGACTGGCCCACGAGATGAATCAGCCCCTCAACAGCATCGCTCTTACTTCTGAAAATCTCCGGAGGATGAAAGACCGGGACAAGCTGACTGATGAAAAGCTGGGCAGGGCGCTGGAGGATATTGAGGGCTCTGTGAGAAGGATGGCCAGGATAATAAACCATATACGGATATTTGCACGTCAAGAGTCACTTAAGTTCAGTGAAATAGAGGTCACAGAGCCGATTGAGGGCGCCCTGAGCCTCCTTGGACAGCAGCTGAGGACCCATGGCATTAATGTCATAGAGGAATATGCCGATGACCTTCCCAAGATAACGGGAGAGCCATACCAGCTTGAGCAGGTCATCACCAATGCGATCTCCAATGCCCGCCATGCAATGGAAGAGAGAGAAGAGAAAAAAATTGAGGGGTATAAGAAAGAGCTTATCTTCAGGACAGCACGGAGGAACGGTGATGTCTGCATCTCTCTGACTGACAACGGCTCAGGCATGACAGACGAGCAGAAGGAAAAGATGTTTCAGCCTTTTTTCACGACCAAGGCCGTAGGAAAGTCAACAGGGCTGGGCATGTCCATAAGCTTCGGAATAATAGAATCCCATCACGGAAGTATTGAAGTAGACAGTGAACTCGGCAAGGGAACGACGGTCAGCCTGATCCTCCCTTTAAAACAGCCGGAAAAAAGTGAGGAATAAATATGGCAAAGATATTAATTATTGATGATGAAGAGATCATCCGAAGAAATCTCAGTGACATTCTGGAGATGGATGACCATGAAGTCTTCATGGCTGACTGCGGAGAAGCTGGCCTCGAAGAATTAAAGGACAAACATCCGGACGTCATGCTCGTTGATGTGAAAATGCCCGGCATGGACGGGATCGAGGTCCTGAAGCGGACAAAAGAGATAACATCCCACCCGGAAGTCATTATCATTACCGGCCACGGCGGCATAGAGACAGCGATAGAAGCGATCAGAGGCGGCGCTTTTGACTACATTACAAAACCTGTCAACTTCGACGAACTCGAGATCACTATCGGACGGGCCCTGGAAAAGCAGAGCGTCCTCGTTGCAAACAGGCAGATGCAGGAAGAAACAGAGCGGCAGAAGGACGAGCTTCTTGTTGCAAAAGACTATACTGACAACATCCTCAAATCAATGGTCGACACATTGATTGTCGTAGACCCCGGCTGCATGATAAAGACCGTCAATCAGGCAACGCTTAATGTCCTCGGATATAAGGAAAATGAGCTCGACGGCAAGCCCGCGTCCCTGATTTTTGATGAAGAAATAGGCACCGGCATGCTTGAAACCCTTATCAGGGAAGGCTCAGCAGAAAACCTCGATATGCACTTCAAAACCAAAACAGGGGAGATCATACCGGTCAGTCTTTCCGGATCAGTGATGCGTGACAAAAAAGGCAATGTCACCGGAGCCGTTGCCATCTTGCGGGACATGAGTGAAGCCAGAAACCTTATGGAAAAAGAGAAAGAGCTTGCTGTTGCTGCCGCATCTGCCGGCGCCGAAAAGAAAAAGGCTGAGGAGTGGGAGTCAACGTTTAACTCCATTACAGACATGGTTTCGATCCATGACACAGACTTTACCATATTGAACGTCAACCGTTCCCTTGCAGAGACCTTTGAGATGAGCCCGGATGATCTTGCCGGGAAAAAGTGCTTCACCTTTTTTCACGGGGCACAGTGCCCTGTGGATGAATGTCCTGTTCAGGAAATGAAAGAGAAAAAGAAACCGTCAAGCAAAGAGTTTTATGATGCCCACCTCGGCATGTATATGGAAATGTCCGTGTCACCCGTGCTGGGAGAAGAAGGGGAACTCAAGGGTTTTGTGCATATTGCAAAGGATGTAACAGAACGGCACAAGGCAGGGGAGCAGCTCAAGCAGGCAAAAGAAGCAGCTGAAAGCGCAAGCATGGCAAAGAGCGAATTCCTCGCGAGCATGAGCCATGAAATCCGCACGCCAATGAACGGCATACTCGGGATGTCAGAGCTCATCCTCAAGACAGACCTCTCAGAGCGTCAGAAAAAATACGCGGAAATGTCACAACTCTCAGCAGAAAACCTCCTGGACATAATTAATGATATCCTGGACTTCTCAAAGATCGAGGCAGGGAAGCTCGACATTGAAGAAATTGACTTTGATCTGAGGGAAGTCATTGAGAACACCTGTAAAGTGCTCGGATTAAGGGCTGATGAAAAGAGGACCAGCCTGACCGCTCATATCGCTCCTGATATCCCTGTGTGGATAAAAGGCGCACCCGGCCGTCTCAGACAGATCATCAACAATCTGGTGGGAAATGCCATTAAATTTACTGAAGACGGAGAGATCAAGGTCTCTGTCAAGCCTGATGCCCGGAAAACGCGGGGAAGAGATGGAAAAGATAAAAATGCCTTTTCCCTTGTTTTTTCTGTATCTGACACCGGCATCGGTATTCCTGAAGAAAAACTCGGAAATATTTTTGAAAGCTTTACACAGGCTGATGCCTCCACAACCCGGAAATACGGGGGGACCGGCCTTGGCCTCGCAATATCGCGCCAGCTGACCTCGTTAATGGGCGGAGAAATTCATGTGGAAAGCGAAGTGGGAAAGGGAAGCACCTTTCACTTTACGATTCTGTTCCACCCTGCTGAACGAGAGATACCGGCCAATGCCGGAGCCGAGACCTCATCGTGCGCTGCGGAAGATTCAAATGCGGACAGGCCTTCTCTGAACCTTCTTCTCGTTGAAGACAACGCTGTAAACCAGGTTGTTGCCGAAGAGATGCTCCTTGGAATGGGGCAGAAGGTCACCATTACTGAAAACGGACAAGAGGGTCTCGATAAGCTGGAAGAAGGAAACTTCGACATCGTATTCATGGATATTGAAATGCCGGTGATGGACGGCTTTGAGGCTGTTGCATGTATCAGGAATAACAGCAGCGGCAGCTACTCCCCTGACATACCGGTAATCGCGATGACAGCAAACGCGGTAAAGGGAGACAAGGAAAAGTGCCTTGACGCAGGAATGACAGACTACATATCCAAGCCGCTGAAAATGATAGACTTTGAACAGATTCTTGACCGCTATAAGCCTGAAAACGGAAAGAGGGTTAACGAAGAAGTCAAGACAGAGCCGGAACAGAGGGAAGAAGAAAAAGAGATACAGATAGTGGACCTTGAGGCAGCCCTTGAGTCATTAGGCGGAAGCGAGAAAATTCTGAAAAAGATAGCCGCTGTGTACTACAAAGACATCCCGAAACAGCTTGAAATACTCAGACAGGCCTTTCACGATGAGGACATGGTTTTGATCAGGCGGCAGGCCCATTCCATAAAGGGCGCTTCCTCTAATCTCCGGGCTACCCTCATGTATGACGCGGCCCGCGCAGTTGAGCTGACCGCTGCGGACGGGAACCGCGAAGAGGCTTTTGAACTCTCTAAGAAAATCGATCCTGCTTTAGAAAAAACACTGGCCGCCCTTGAAGAATCAGGAATGCTGGAGCTGGTAGTGAAATAATCAGTATGAAATCTGCCGGAACTGACAGAAGAAGTAACTTTATTATTCTGGACCTCCCCGCAGCCCTCGCTGCAATAGGCGGGAATGAGGAGGTGCTGAAAAAAATGGCCTATATATTCTATGAGGACATGCCCCGCGTTCTGGAAAAACTGAGGAAAGTCCTGGAAGATGAAGATGCCGCACTCATTATGAGGGAAGCTCACACCATCAGCGGCGCGTCATCAAGCCTCAAGGCAAACAAGCTGGCAGAAGTTGCCGTAAGGGTAGAACAGGCTGCAAGCAGAGGCCGGTACAGTGACGCATCCAGGCTGTTTGAAAGACTGGGAGTTGAACTTGAAAAAGTCCGAACTGCACTTGAAATAACAGGTATTCTGGACAGATAGGGCCCGGATACTTTAATAAAAAAAGGAGGAGAAGATGAAAATCTTAATAGTGGAAGATGACTTAACAACACTGGAAATGATGGAAGGTATTCTATCAGAGCACGGCGACTGCGTGAAGGCGGAAAACGGCCAGCTGGGTGTAGATGCCTTTCAGGAAGCGCTGAAAAGCGGCAGCCCCTTTGACCTCGTCTGTCTTGACATACTCATGCCGGAAATGGATGGCCAGGAAATGCTGAAACGGATACGGGACATAGAAAAGGATGAGGGCATAAATGCGGACAGGGAAGTCAAGGTTATTATGACCACAACCATGGATACGGCTGACCATGTTTCTGAAGCCTATTACAAAGGCGGCTGCACCTCTTATCTGATTAAACCTGTGGAGGCAAAAAAGCTTGTTGCGCTGCTGAAGGCCTTCGGTCTCGTCGCGGTCTGAGAGTATGCTGACGGGTCTGCGTTGCTCAAAGTGCGGAAGTACAGCATAGCCTGCTTTGCCCCGGTAAGAGCAAATTTCCCGCATTTTCAGGAGGTACCGGGAACGCGATAATCTGAAATTGAGAATGGCTGATAGAGGCACTATATGAGAGAACTTACAGATTAAGGTTTTTATAAAATATGTCGATAAAGACATATGTTTTTGATAATTGATGAGGGGAAAGATCTGATAAATATTATGCAACAAGGTGGTATGTAATGAATAACGGAAACGGTTTTTACATAGATGTGGTCAGCAAGTCCATCATATCAGGGCTGTCAGATGAAATAGGGCGTAACATAACAGAACAGATAAATGAGTTCATCAAGGAGTTCCTGAATAATGAATTCTCAGGCCTGATCGCTGAAAAAATAAAAACAGAGACTGACCGTCTGGGGCAGGCGCTTTCAGAAACAGAGAAAAAGACCCGCGCCTCTGTAGAAAATTCCAATAAAGATATAAAAGAATACATCGAAGACAATATAGGAAAAATCCTCAAAAAAGAGGACGGACAAAAGGCTGTACTCAGCGACGAAATAGCTGATATGAAAGAGACATTGAGTACAGCAAAAAAAGAGCAGGATAAACTCCTCAAGGGAGTCATCGAAAATGAGCTCGTCGGCCTCAAGGACAAACTTGAAATCTCCCTCGAAAACATGAAGGAAGATATCACCGTCTCGGGAAGTGATACCCGCTCCGCGATTACCAAGAATATCAGCGATATGAGGAGCTACTTTGAGGAGCAGATCGGGAGGACCCATGAGCGGGAAAAAAGTTCGATATTAAAAATTGTTGAACAGCTTCTTGACGGTTTGTCAGTGGTTAAGAAGGACATCTCGAAGTCCATGGAAAAGCTCATCAATGAAAAAGAGCAGAACGGGCAGCTGGAGGGAGTTATAGAAAAACAATTTTCCGGCCTCAGGGAAAAACTGGAATCCTCAATCAACACGATAAAAGAAGATATGACGGAACGGGGCGGTGAAACCCGCAGTCTTGTTACTAAATCCAACGATGAGATGAAGAGCTACTTTGAAGAGAACATCAAGAGTTTTCTCCAAAGAGAAAATGATTCATCCGGAAAAATCTCTGAGGAGATGCTCGATGGTATCGCAGATTTCAAACGGGACATCGAGAGATCCTTGTCTGAACTCATAGAAGAGAAAGGTCAGACCACCGGGCTTGACGACGAGCTCTATGAGATGAAACAGATCGTGAGCAAAACGAGAAAAGAGCAGAACGAGATGCTGAAGGGAATCATCGAGAACCAGCTGATCAGCCTTACCAAAAGGGTGGGAAGCACTATTGAAGGTATACAACAGGGCATGTCAGGCATTGAAGACAAGACAAAGCAGCTGGTTATGCATTCCAACAAAGAAATAAAGATGTACATTGAGGACTATGTCGGGAAAAACAAGAATGATAAAAACACAAGCGAAGAAATCACGGCACAGCTCCTTGAGAGCCTGCAAGATATGAAGAAAGAAATCGAACAAAAGCTGGACAAACAGAGCAAGAAAGGCGCTGACAGCGACCTTGTCTACGAGGTGAAAGAGGCAGTAAACAAAGGGGACAAGGAACAGATTGAAATGCTGAAAGGGGTTTTCTATTCTGTTAAGCGCTTAACAACCGCGGCCAAGAAAGACCAGGAAGTGGCCGACAATATGGCAGCAGAGTTCCGCAGTTCCCTCGATGTGCTGTACGGACATATAAACCGCCTTGAAAATGAACGGGACGAGCTCGGGGTTGAGCTGATGAGGCTGGCTGGCGATGAATATCTGAAAACCCGATTCACAGAGATGGAAGATGAACTGGATAAGGCCCGGAACGCAGCAGAGGGATACCAGCAGGAGAACAAAGAGCTCCAGGAAAAACTGAAAAAATTCCAGAGCCTCTGGGAAAAAAGTAAAGAGAAAAAAAAGTCTCGTAGAGTCTCATAACCTCCGAGGAACCAATGACCGATAAAGACGAACGAAAAATCAGGCATTTTCTTGACAATATTGAAGACATACTTGCCAGGCTTTCAAACCTGGGCCTTCCACAGTACAGCAGACGCATTGAAAACCTTGAGAATAACATTAAGGCATTCTCAAAGCTTACCGTAAAAAGCGGCCTCGTCGGCATCACAAGCTCGGGTAAATCCTCCCTCCTGAACGTCCTTCTTGGAAGAGGAGAAAAGGTCCTCAAGGAACAGAGCAAGGCCACGACAAACATGATCGTTATCTCCTACAAATCTGAGGAGCCTGAACTGGAGATACATTTTGAAGAAGGCGAGCCTGTTAAAAAGAGGGGCCCAAAGATACTCACCGAGTCGCTCTGGAAGTACACCTCTGAAGATGAAAACCCCCAGAACAAGTTTAACGTAAAATATATCAGGCTTGGGCTGCCCTCATTTCTTCTTGAGAGCGGCATTGAACTTGCTGACACGCCGGGACTGGACGCCCACGGCCATAAGGAACATGAAGACCTTACGCTCCGTGAATTTCTGCCTCAGGCTGACCTGATCGTCTACCTCTCATCTATCAGAAGTCCAATGAAAGAGGCTGACAGGAAAACCCTCAACAAGATTATGGATGCTGATCAGCGGATTGTTTTTGTTCAGACATGCAAAGGCGCTGTTGTGGAGCGCAGCAATGAATCAGGAGGGTCAGAGTCTGTTGAAGAGCTTCTGGTAAAGTATAAAAAAGAGCTCCAGAAAGCGATCAGTCCCTATCCAAAATTAAAAGACTCCCCGATCGTCCAGGTCGAAACCACACAGGCATTAAAGTGCTTCAAGAAAAAAGATGAAGCCCGCTGGCAGGACTCAGGCATGGACGAATTAACATTTGTAATCAAGAATGTTACCAAGCAGCTGCAGGATGAGTACACCCTGAAAAACCTGAGAAAAACCGTTGATGAAGTCGGTATGCTGAACACACTCATACGGGACACGCTCAAGGAAGAGGGAGAAAAAGACGGAAGTCTGGAAGTCCACGAAAAGGACCTGAAAAACATCCGTACCTACAGCGAAAAGATAGAGAAGGACGCGAAAAAGATCGTGGTAAAGTGGAAAAAAGAGCTGGATGCTGCCGCGGTGTATAAAAAATTTAAGACCGAACTGTCAAAGGTGTATGGTGACCGCTACGACTTTAACCCGATGCATGACAAGGCATTTATTAAAAAGGCCGAGTCTATCAGCATGGAAACGCAGAAAATAAAAAATAACTGTCTTGCCGCCCTGGACAAATCACGGGAAACTTACAAAAAATGTTTTAAGGAAATGGGGCTCGATGTCCGGCGGGCTGACATCCAGAACATTACCAAGGGAGGATTTTTTCTCCCCAATGTACAGAAGAAGCGTGTATCAGACGCATTAGGCGGCGGAAAAGGTTCGGGAATGTCATTCTGGAAACAGAAAGACACAGCATCAGCCGAATACATAGACAAGAAGAAGTTCATAGACGACCTCGGGAAGTCTATGAAGTATTTTTTTGAACCCCTGCTGAACCACCTTGAGTGGTGGCATAAAACCGTAACCTACACATTTGTCGAGCCCTTGAAGAATAAAATATCCGCGGCTGAAGACGACGTGAAGAATATTAAAAAGGGCTCTTCCTTTGACGATGATCAGCACCGAAACCTCACGATCATCAGTGAGGATATTGAAGATATATTCAGGGATGTTGAATACCTTTCCCAGCGGGGAGTTGCAGAGAGGAAAGTTGCCAGGTACACAAAGTCCGGAAGCGGGATAATCGCGGAGCAGGAACGCATGGACTGCAAGAATGTTATTGCGCAGCTCTATAACCGTATTTTCGAAAATATGTTTCACTCATACTATATGAAGTGCCTCGCTGATTTTTCCTCTGAGCCTGGTAAAAAGATAGCCCTTGTGGGTCAGGACTTTGGTTCCCAGCTCAGCTTTCTGCGGCGGTTATTCCGCCTCAATGAAAGGGCTTTCAGACGTGTCCGTGAGACATCAGTGCCATTTACCCTGAACATGGGGGAAGATGGTGTCAGACTCCCTGACATTCCGGTTGACGGCGAACTAAAAGACCAGTTTTCCTTTTATGTGCTGGGAAGCAACAATGAGTCGCTTGATGCGGCCAGGAAATATGATATCTTTGAAAAAGCTGACATCATTCAGGTCATGGTTGATGACCTTCACCGGGTTGCATCTGCCATCAGTGATTTAAAAGAGAGAAACATGCTTTTTGACCTGCTCAATCAACACAGAAATAAACTGCTTATGACCTATCCCCGGGCTGCCTACTTTCAAAAGGACAGACTCCATATACTGGTTGACGAAGCAGTGGCTGAAATAAACGGCATCTTTGCCCCTGACCAGATCCACTGGCTGATTTATGAAAATTTTGAAATACGGTACAGCCACTTCAATGACCTCGCCCTGAAAATGATTCATTATAATCTGAAGCCTGATGAATGTATTCAGGAGTGGAAGAAACTGGGCATCCCCCTTGATGACCCCTTCAATGAGATGACATTGATAGAGCAGTTTGAGGAACTGGCTGCATAGGTTTCATCAACAGTTTCAAATTTTTTTTACCCCCCTTTTCTTAATCTCCCTTTCATGCTATATTAATCTCGATAAGACAAGGAGGGGTCCTATGGATGAGACAAAAAAGTCCACTACTACAAAAAAACCTCGTAATCGAGAGGACATAGCGATTGCATCTATGTCCACAGCAGCCGGGGCAGTTGCCGGGGGCGTAGTTACATCGTCACCCGCCATAGCTGTGGCTGGTACAGGCGGCCTTACAGGATATGCAATAGGCCTTGGAAGTGTCTTAACCAAGGTAGGGTGCGGATCCGCCTTCGCAATCGGTGCATTCTCCGTAATCGCGGCAGGCCCTGTCCTGGGCGGTCTCTTCGGATACAGCGTGTACAAGGCTGTGAAGGACAAGCAGAGACAAAACGGTCAGAAAGCACGAACAGTTGTTGTTAAAAAGAAAAAACCCGTTTCTAACAAGACACAGTAATCAGGTATTCGGCGGTGTTCAATCAGGTACTGCATTGAATATCGACCCTGAGCAATCGTAACAGTGATCATTTAAGAGGTATTGAGAAAGGAGTTTTACTATGTCTGCAGCAATCGGTATCGTGGTATTTATCCTATGGATCTGGGCCCTCGTCGATGTTTTACGGAATGATTTCAGGAATGGAAATAAAGTTATATGGCTTCTGACAGTAATCCTCCTGCCCGGAGTCGGCATTGTGCTCTACTTCCTCATCGGGCGCTGCCAAAAAGTCGGGAATGAGTGTGCAGTGACAGAGAGTACAAGTAACAGCTAACGCGAATACAAAAGGGGGAACAGCCGTTCGCCCTTACTTTATTGCAACTCGATATATCTGGTTCTTTTATATGATCTTTTCTTTACCGAAAGAGTTATTGCTGATTGAATTAATAACGGATCCCTGTCGAAATCCTACTTATTTTATATAGCGTTACGATACCCCGGCCTTTTGCCCGGCAACAGGAAGCATCACCGTAACCGTTGTCCCCTTCTCTTCCTCACTTACAATACTGATCGTTCCTCCGTGCCGTTTAATAATTGCTTCGGTCATGGACAGTCCGGTGCCGGTTCCCGACCCTACCTGTTTTGTGGTAAAGAACGGGTTTAATGCCTGCCTCAGAACTTCCGGAGACATGCCATTTCCATTGTCAACAACCTGAAGGGAGATCTGCTCCTTTTTTTCGTTAAAAGAGCTCATGACCTTCACTCTGCCGTTGCCCTCAACAGCATCCAGGGCGTTTTTCAGAATGTGAAGCAGTACCTGGTTGATCTCGCTCGTGGAACACTCCAGGAGGGGGGTCTGACCAAGTTCCTTTACAAACTCAACAGCGTCCACATCCTCGGAGTTCAATATGGTTACAGCATCGTCAATACTCTGATTGATATCAAGGTGACCAACTGTTTCAAGGTCAACCCGTGAAAACCTTCTCATGCTGTTGACGATCGTAATAATCCTCTCTACACCCCGCTCTACCCTGTCGAACTTCCTGTCCATGGAGTTTTTCATATGATCATAGTTCATGCCATCCAGCAACTCTTTGTAGGCTTTCCTGAGTTCGTCTTCAAGCGGCTGATCATCCCAGTAGTCAGCCACCCTGATCAGCTTTTCAATACTCTTTTTGAGAAATCCGATCGAGCTTTTTACAAACCCGAGCGGGTTGTTTATCTCATGGGCGATACCTGCCGCAAGCGTCCCGATTCCTGCTATCCTGTCCATCTCTATCAGCTGCAGGTCTTTCTGCCTGAGCTGCTCGGTCTTAACCTTGATTTCCGAGATCTTCTGCTCAAGCATTGAATTCTTGGCACAAATATCCGCCTGCATCTTCCGTATCGAAAGGTGAGTGCGCACCCGCGCCTTGACCTCTGCCTTGTGAAAGGGCTTTGTTATGTAATCCACCGCCCCCAGTTCAAATCCCCGTGTTATGTCTTCTATATTCGCGTTTGCCGAGAGAAAGATGACCGGCACCTCTTTTGTTGCGCGATCCGCCTTTAATGTTTCGCACACGTTATATCCATCAATGCCGGGCATGATAATATCCAGCAGGATCAGGTCCGGGATCTCATCTTTAATCATACTCAGGGCTTCTTCACCGCTCTCTGCTACCCTGCATTTTCCCAGATTTTCCAGGAGTTTCTGAAGTGTCTTCCTGCTTACCAGCTCGTCATCAACTATGAGTATTTCCAACGTCTATCCTCCACTATATATCTATCGGCTTTTCACGTAATTTATTAAGCGGTTATATTCCTCTTCCAGTTTGTCCAGCATTTCATCGCCACCCTTAAGTGAAGCTGAATCAGCTATATCCTGGAGTTTAAAGGCGACTCCGGAGAGGTCGTCTGCAGTCAGGATCCCTGATCCGCCCTTAATGGAGTGGGACTCTCTCCTCACTACTTCCAGATTATTATCGACGATCCCCTGCCGTATATTTTTAATCTGCCCCTCTGTTTTTTCCAGAAATTCGTTAAGAATTTCCGTGAGGAACTCCTCGTCATTGTCATACTGCTCAAGCGCCCGGTCGTAGTCCATGGGATCTTTTCCGGAAACGTCATTCACATCTTTTTGTTCTGTCTCTCCGGACTTCCCTTCCGCGTCAGGGCCGGGAACCGATAATCCGCACTCTGGTCTGTCCGGTGCGGTCCATCTCACGATCATCGCAAGAAGATCTTCTCTTTTCACCGGCTTGGACAGGTAATCAATCATTCCTGAAGCCGCGCACCTGTCCCTGTCAGCCTTTGCGGTGTTTGCTGTCATGGCTATGATCGGTATATTCATACCCTTCTCAGCAAGATATGCACGTATTTTCTCTGTGGCTTCACAGCCATCCATGACCGGCATCTGCATGTCCATAAGAATAACGCCGTATTTTTTCAGCTTTACCGCTTCAACCGCTTTTTTTCCGTTTTCCGCAAGGTCAACAGTGTACCCTGCCTTGTGGAGGTACATGGTCGTTACCTTCTGGTTGGTCGGGTGGTCTTCAGCAAGGAGAATCGGTACTTTCAGGTTCATTTCATCAGCAATGGTATAGCGTGTAATGAGGTCGCCATCCAGCTGACCGCCCTTGTTGGCACAGCCCATAACCGCTGTCATGACCTTGAATATCTCTTCTTTGCCGATCGGCTTGGTGAGGTAACCCTGAATACCCATTTCCTTGCACCGTTTACTGTCTCCCCTGATCCCGAGTGTTGTATTCATAACAATCGGGATATCTTTCAATAATTTATGTCCCCGTATCGCGGCAGCGAGGTCAAAGCCGTTCATCTTCGGCATTGCCGAGTCAGTCAGGACCAGGTCAAAACTCTCTCGTTCAAAGGCTGCGTCAATAAGCATTGACAGGGCCTGGTCACCGTCTTTTGCCTCTACAGCTGTACACCCCCAGAAGCCGATATATTCACCCATGGTAGTCCTGCTGACATGGTTTGAATCCACAACAAGGACTTTCATCTCAACAAGATCAGACTTTTCATCAGGGCTCTTTTTTTCCTGGACAGGTTCTTTTTTAAGTAAAGCGGTAAACCAGAATATACTTCCACTGCCAGGCTCGCTTTCAACGCCGATCTCTCCGCTCATGAGCTCTACGAGCTGTTTCGAGATTGCCATTCCAAGACCAGTACCTCCGTAGTTCCGCGTTGTTGAACCGTCTGCCTGGACAAAGGGGTCAAAGATCACCTGCTGCTTCTCCTTCGCGATGCCTATTCCGGTATCTGTAACAAAAAAACGGAGCAGAATCGTATCGCCGTGGTCCTCAACCAGTTCCGCCTTGACAGACACATCGCCCTCAGCAGTAAATTTGAGGGCATTGCCGGCAAGATTCACAATTACCTGCCTGAGCCTGCCCGGATCTCCTATCAGCCGTGCAGGTATTTGGGGAGAGAGGTAGGACACAAACCTCAGCCCCTTCTGTTTTGCCCGATAGGTAAAACCATTGGTCATGTCCCGGAACATGCGGCTGATGTCAAAATGCACTTCCTCCAACTCAAGCTTTCTCGCCTCTATTTTGGAGAAATCAAGGACATCGTTGATCAGGTCATGGAGTGCCTTTGCCTCGGAGTTAATGGTATAGAGGAGGTCTCTCTGATGATTGTCCAGCTGAGTGTCCATTACAAGATCGGCCATGCCGATGATCCCGTTTAAGGGTGTCCGGACTTCATGGCTGATGTTTGCGAGAAACTCCCTTTTAGCAAAATTGGCCTCATCCGCGGCTTCACGTGCCTTGACCAGGTTACGCATATTTTTCTGATAGGTCTCTTCTATGGCCCTCACCTTCCGGTTCATCTGATTTTTCTGTACTGCCATAACTTTTTTGTCTTCTGTACGATTCCACTCTGACAGGAAAAGATCAACAGACAATCTGACAGCCTTTTCTCCATACCTGTCATCATCACTGCCTTTTAAAGCAAATAACAGAACGCCCTTTGGGTCTTTGACCAGAAGGGCATGGAAAGGGTCGCCGGAAGCTCCGCCATTGTTATCAGGGGCAGCGTCATTTACTGTTTCCGTGACCATACGATCTTCTGTTTCATCGGGCAGATCCAATGCATATCCTGCAGAATATGTTTTCCCCAGCTCTGAAACAAAACGGAACCCTCCTTCAGGGAACTGCCTGAGCAGCATCTCAAGCATCTGCTCAGTATCTTTTTCGCGCTCGTCTACTCCACCTGTTATTGTGTCAAGAATACCCACAGTGCTATTCCTCCCGCTGGTCAAAAAGCTCCTTTGCCTTTTCCATCTCATCAGGCAGGGCCTTTACCAGCGCTTTATATTCATTAACATTACTGACAATGTATTGAGTCAGGTCAGGTGACAGCATGCCGTCCATTCCGGCTATGACTGTGTAGTTCAGCTCTGACACAAGGGCATCAGCAACCTGTATTATCGAGGCAGGACTGTCAGGAGAATGTTCCCCGTTCATCTGATGGTGTGACCGTATTCCTTCCTGCACACTCTCGGGCAGTCCCCATTCACGGGCCAGCAAATACCCCAGTTCACAGTGGTCTGTCCCGAGTATTTTCTGTTCATGTTCAGGAAATGTTCCGGAGCTTTTGTCGTATGTCTGACAGACCTCCAGAAAGAGCTCAGGCATGACCTGGTCCTCAACAATCAGCCCTATATCATGGAGAATACCGCAGAGGTAGGCATCCTCTCCGATGCGTCCGAAAATGAGCTCGGAAATCATCTTACTGCATATGCCCACAGCGGTTGAATGCAGCCACAGCCGTGCCCTTGAAAAATATTCCTCACCTGAATCCTGTTCAAAAATGTCCCGCAGCGCTGAGGTGAAAATCATACCGTGAAGGTTTCTCATGCCCACAAGCATCAGCGCTCTTGAAATACTGTCAATAGTATGCTGCTGACCGAAATAGGAACTGTTCGCGATTCGCAGAAGCCGAACAACAAGGGTCGGATCCATCTCGATGATCTTTTCAAAGTCCTGGACTGTGCTCCGGTGGTCTGAAAGGAGTCTGTTGAGACGAAGCGCCACATGAGGCAGGGTCTTCAGTTTTTTAAACCTGCCCAGTATTTTTTCCGCACTCTCCATAGCATGTGTGAATAAACTTATTTACTTCATTTTCTCAAATGGTTACATTAAAGAACCTGTGCAGATCCTCCGATATTATTATCGGAACATACAGGATATTCCTTAAGCTTTATTATGAGAGGAAAACAGGACGTGACGAACAACAGTTATAAGGGCGTTGCATGCACCGCACCTGCATGATATGAAATATGGGGGTTTAAAAATAGCACTAAAGAAAATCTATAAACCCTCCGATATAGTTAACGGAACGTAGAAACATTTCCTTGAGGTGATAAATGATACAGAGTCATGATACGGACAATGGAACAACCCGGACAGGTGAGAACCCCGAGGGGAAGGAAGCCCTCGACTCAAATCTCATTCACAACGCAAAAATGACCCTGATGGGTGAACTCCTTGCCGGCGTTACCCATGAGATAAAAAACCCCCTCGCCTTTGTCCAGGCAAACATGGGCAACTTCAGGAAGTTTCTCGACAAGCTCCTGAAGCTGATCGACACGTACGATGATCTGGAGCTCCCAGATGAGACAAAAAAAGAGATCGAAAAAATAAAAACTGAGATCAATTACGACTATATCAAAAAAAGAGTCTCCGAGATGACCGACAGGTCCAAAGACGGTGTCGACCGCATATCAAAGATCATAACGGGCATTTCCAATTTTTCCCGGCGTGACACGGATAAGTACGAAGCCGCTGACATCAACAACGCCATTGATACAACACTGGAAATCCTGTACCACGAATACAAGAACCGAATTGAGATTATCAAAGAATATGGGGATTTTCCACCCGCGGTCTGCAATATCGGCAAGCTGAACCAGGTTTTCATGAACATCCTGGTCAATGCATGCCATGCGATCGAGGATACGGGGGAAATAAGAGTAAAGACAAGCACTGAAAGCGGAATGGTCTGCATTGCAATCAGTGATTCAGGAAGCGGCATACCTGAAGACGTGGCAAAAAAGATCTTTGATCCTTTTTTTACTACCAAACCTGAAGGCAAGGGTACGGGGATCGGTCTTGCGATAAGCCAGGAAATAATCAGGGAACATAAGGGCAGCATATCCCTGCAAAGCAGAGAAGGAGAAGGCACAACCTTTACTATCAAGGTTCCCCTGAAGCGCTGAACACAGGCACAAAAAAATAATCTGCCATGAAAATGAATTTGTTATATAATTGCAGGAAAAAAGAAGGAGGATGTTATGGCCGATGATTCAAAGGTAACGATACTGTGTGTGGATGATGAACAGGACATTGTTGACAGCCTGTTCGACACCTTCATGGACTCTTATAATGTGAAGACCGCCTGCAGCGGGGCAGATGCATTGAAGATATTCGATGAAGAGGACATTGCCGTTGTGATAACGGACCAGCGGATGCCCGAGATGGAAGGCACAGAGCTTCTCGAAAAGATCCATGAAAAAAAGACGGCCTGCAAAAAGATCCTCCTTACAGGGTACGCGGATATCAATGCTGCCATCGATGCCATTAACAAAGGCTCTGTTGACAAATACTTTTCCAAACCCTGGGATGATGATGAACTGACACGGGCAGTGGAGCACCTTGTTTCCATGTATGACTTTGATAAGTTCCTGAACCAGATGCAGAATGACGGGGACCGCATTACAAGAGAGATGAACTCTGTTAAATCCGCCTCAGTCGCTATAAGTGATTTTTTTGATAATTACCATATGGGGGTGTGCATATTTGATGCAGACAACAGGGCTGCCTTTCTGAATAAAAAAGGATGTTCTCTCTTGAATTACAAAAATACCAGTGGCATAACAGGAATGGGGTTCAAAGACGTTTTCCTCGTTGACCCGGTCGCAAAAAAAGAATTTCAGCGCAAACTTTCGAAGGGTAAAGCATCACCGATAAAAATAGATGCACGAGAGAGCGACGGAACAAAGACAGTACTTATCTCGAGCCTGGTCTTTGACGGAGGAGAAGGCAGCGACAAGGTCTGCGGCGTTGTTTTCATGAAAGAATAAGAATTCTGCATGAATGAAAAATGTCAAAATTAAAATGTCAAATAAAATCCCGATGCCTTAATGACAAAACATACTGTAACATCAGTTCTTTGAACTTCAGATTTTGACATTCAATTGGCATTTGAGCTTTGATATTTGACATTGGCAGGATGTATTCACACTATGTATAAGCGTATAAATCAGCTCTCAGGAACACGCAGTTAAATTCGGCTGACCAAGACGTTCTTCAAATGATGTCTGAAGAAGGGTTGCGTACCGTTCGTTATTCTGCTTCAGCACTTCGGCGATCATCCCCTCCAGGGCCTTTCCGATAATCGGGATCTTCACCTTGAGATTGATATCTACCGTGCGTCTGCTGTGCGATTCACCGTGATCATCCCAGACAACATTGATAAGACATGAAATTTTCTTCTGAAAAAAGTGGGGGATTACCTTTGTCCTGAAGGTCGCGGTACTGCTGTCCCACTCAGTTTCTTCAACAAAGGTCAGCATGTCCGGTGTTATGACCTTTTTTGCGATGGCAGGGATCTTCCCCTCCACGCTCCATTCTGTTTTTTTAAAGAACCTGTTGTCTGATTTCCTGAACTCGCACACTTTATAGGTTTTTACATTCTCGATCTGGTCCATGGGGACCGGGTCATCCCCCTCCTCAAGGATCGAAACAATGTCATCTTTGGGCCATGCAAAGGTGTGTTCTATTATGATATTCATGCGGTCTCCTCTTCGTGTACGTATTTTACCTTAAAGCACAGTTCTTCCAAATGTCAAAGGTTGTCCTGCCCTGTTCATTTTCCTCTTTACACATGAACCGTAAATGATTACAATGGTTGATAATTAGTATGCGGGAATATACCTGCTTCCCTGTTCAGGCAGAGCGGGGATGAACAGAAGTGCCATAATTTAAAAGATTTTTCAATGTCATCCAGATGGTTATTTTTTGACTTCAGAATTCTTTTAAAATGCCGTAATAAATAGAATAACACTCTATGAAGGAGGTACCATGAGAAACGTACCCATGGATATGCTGGAATCCGGTGCGAACATTGTGAATGAAACAGTCAAGTATTCTTTGGCAACGGCTGAATATACCGGCCTTGTTTCACTGAGCTATGTTAAACGGGGCGGTGGTTTTATCATTGATCCGATCGCAAAGGTAACTGCGCCTGTAATCGACGCATCCGGCAAGGCCTGCAAGGCAACGGCAGAGGGGATCACAACGGCCTATAAAAAGACCGCTGATGGTTTTGAATGGGCCTACAAAAAGACCGCCGGTGGACTGGGATGGCTTGTCGACGCCATACCAATGCCCGCACCCGGAAAGAGAGTCCGCGAGATCGAGGACAGGCT
>CAMYND010000015.1:43760-63101 GCA_947259645.1 Thermodesulfovibrionia bacterium
ATCGATGAAAAGGGATTTGTCATGCCGGCAGATCAACCCTCCGGAGCAAAGCCGAAGAAACTGACAGATGAGAAAGAGGCACTCTTAAAGACGATCCTCCTCGAAAATATGGAACTGATGGATATGTAAAGGAGCCTTCAGCGCACGTTGAAAAAATAAATGATAAATAAAATACCACACTAAAAAGGAGCAACTAACTATGAGCAGAAGAAAAGTTTTAAATATCGGCATCGACCTTGGAACATCAAGGAGTGTCATAGCCTGTGACAATGGGGTAAGAACATTTGTCCCCAGTTTTGTGGGATATCCAAAAGACGCGGTATCGCGGAAGATGTTCAAGAGCGACATTGTCTACGGAGACGAGGCCATGAGAAACAAGATGGCCCTGAACCTCTACCGCCCCTTTGACAAGGGGCAGCTCAAGTACAGTGACACTGTTGATAAGGAACGGGATATGGCCCAGTACAAGAAGACCGTAAAAGTCGCCCGGGACCTGCTGAAGCATCTCGTGAAACTCGGCCTTGATGATGACAACGATTCTGACGATAACGATTTTGCCGATAGGGTAACAGTACGGGCTGTTCTTGGCGCACCGGCACTTGCAAGCCAGAAGAACAAGAAAAATCTCCTTGAAGTCGCTGACGGAATTATCGATGATGTCATGGTCGCAACAGAGCCTTTCTGTGTTGCCTACGGCCTCGGTCTTTTCACTAATGCCCTTATCATTGATATCGGGGCAGGAACAGTCGACTTATGCAGAATGCATGGCACGATCCCGACAACGGAAGACCAGATCACCACGCTCAAGGCAGGTGACTTTGTTGACAAGGTCTTTTTTGACCTCATCATGAAGCAGCACCCTGATGCAAACTTCACGGTAAACATGATCAAGCAGTTCAAGGAAGACAATGCGCAGCTCTCGGACAAGGTTGAAAGTGTCCATATAGAGCTTCCGGTCAATGGAAAACCAACTCGCTATGATGTTACTGAAGAGCTGAAGCAGGCCTGCAGGGCGATCGTTCCTGACATCGTGGAAGGCATCAAGAAGCTGATCTCCGGTTTTGACCCTGAATTCCAGAGGGGCCTGAAAGAAAATGTTATCCTTGCCGGAGGCGGAAGCCAGATCGTGGGTCTCAAGAAAGAAATTGAGATTTACATGCAGCAGCATCTCGGCTACGGCAGGGTCACGAAAGTTGAAGAGCCCCTCTATGCCGGTGCCAACGGTGCCCTGAAGCTCTGCAAGGACATGCCCGATGAGTACTGGCTGCAGGTAAGAAGCAAGACCCAGACTTCGGCTCAGAGCGATAGTCAAGCCGAGCCTGAAGCAAAAGCCTCAGCCTAACAGGGGCTGAGGGCCGCACTTTGCAGTAATAAGTAGAAGCAATTAACCTGAAAACACAGACTTTGACAGAATAGGAAAGATTTTTCCTTGCACTCCACAGTATTCTTTATTATAATCTAGCATTATCCTATAACGCGTCAGAGACTGGAAAGATGATATTTACAAAAAAATGGTTCATTGCGTTTATTGCGATCGTATTTCTCATAGCTGTATTCATCGACCAGAACACCGTACCGGTGGAGATCAAGTTCTTTTTTGGAGATCGGCACCACGTTCACCTGAGTCTGATCATCGGGGTAAGCCTGCTGACAGGAGCTGCATTGACAGTGTTTGTTTTCCTGTTTTTTAGACAGATATCATCAAAGCGGAAAAAAAGAAGCATGGAAAATGAAGTAACAGTCCCGTAACGCTTAACTATTGGGAGGTGCGTATGGAAGGGGATTTAAGGTACAAAATAGAGCACATGGGTGATGCGTTTGCTGATGCACTGTCCAGCTGTGCTGATAAGGTAACGCAATCATTCAGCGGAGTTAACCTGCCTGATTTCACAAAGATTCCGGGAGACCTGCTGAAAAAGATGCCTGATCTGGGAAAGGGTACCTGCGACATCATCAGTAAAGTGCCTGAGGCGGCCAGGTCATCGTTTGAATTCATAAAAAATATGCCCGGCAACCTCCCCTCACCCCTTCAACTACTGAAGAAAGTCCCCGAGGCTGCTCAGTCTTCAGCGCGGGGCGTTATCCTGACGTACGATATCCATGACCTCACCAGGAAAAAGCAGACCCTTGAGAAACAGATCGGGGAGCGGATGGTTGAACTCAGAAAAGAGGGCAATGACGGAGACCTCTCCGGAGATGAGGCAATGATGGCTTTGCTGACAGAAGTTGATGAAGTGAGCGGAAAGCTTGATGAATTTACAGAGGAACGTGAGGAACGCCTCTATCCTGTTAAAGGTGCTGAAGAAGAGGCTGTTTCAGAAGCCCCGGCTGAAGCAGGAATAGCCGTCGCGGAAGAAGAAGCGGTCGATGAGGCCGTTGTCGAAGAGCAGGTTGAAGCAGTCGCTGTCGAAGAACAGGTTGAAGAAGTCGCTGCCGAGGAGCAGGTTGAAGAAGAGGCCTCTGCAGATGAACAGGCTGAAGAAGAGGTAGCTGCAAAAGAACGCGCCGCTGAAGAGGCTGCTGCAAAAGAACGGGCTGCTGAAGAGGCTGCTGAAGAGGCCGCTGCAAAAGATAAATTAGAAGCTGAAGATGAAACAGACGTTGAGGATTCGAAAGAGGAAATGGAAGTACTTTCATCTGAACTCAATGAAGAATTGGAAGAGAACGAAGACGACGATGAATTCGATGATGATGAAGAGGACAAATATAAAGGATTTTGAATCATTAAATAACTGGCAACAGAAAATCTGACGGAGGTACAATATGTCAAAAATTGCGGCTGGTGTATTCTTAGGGGTATTTGTAAGCGCCCTTTTCTATGAGGTTTTCAGCAGACAGAACCCTGAACTTGCGGAAAAGATCAGAAAAAAGTTTAATGAAAAATGCAATAAAAGTCTGGAGCCTGTGGAGGTCATGGAGAACTGATCATGAAGAATGTCGTAGATAACATCTGGAAATCACTGAATATTATCCTCATCGTGCTGATCCTTGGAAGTGCTGCATATATTTACATCGTAAACCCCGGGGAAATCCTGGGCGAGCGCCATGTGGATTTAAGGCCGAAGAACGTCAGGCAGAACGCCCAGATGCCTCAGCAGGTTGCCTGGGGCACAGGGTTTATACAGGATGAACTCCCTCCTGCTGCTGTTGCGAATAACCCCTACGCTGCAAACCCCATAGCTGATCCCGGCGCAAACACTCAAGTCTTTGACCCCTACGGGATCCAGCAGATCGCGCGGGCAAACCCGGACCCCTTTATCAGACAGGCTGCAGCGATAGACAAGATCCTGCAGGAGGGCCACTGGATAGGGCTTGAAACAATTCCACTCACCGCAGCAATAGCTACTGCAAACAACATCCCTGACCATGTATCGGGAGTGTTAATAGATGAGGTTACCCTTATTGCAGCCGACTCGGGCCTCCTTGCTGGAGATGTCATTTCAGCAGTGGAGGGACTAAAAGTTGTTGATCTGAAATCCTTCAAGGCCGGGACCTCACAGGTCGCATCATCAACCACGGCAACTGTGACGATATTCAGAAACGGCCAGTATTTGAAAATACCGATCAACGCAGGAGAACAGCTGGGTATTGCACAGATGGAGGCAGCTCCCATGATACTGCCTACAGATGTGAGCCCCCATGGATATTACGGGCCCTGCAACAAGTGCCACACAATATCAAAGACAGCAAAGAATACAGCGCAGCTGCGAAAGGATGCGGGGGATGTACTGACTGTCGCAGCGCCCCCCATAGCGTGGGGAGTTGAAGCCCCCCACAGAAACCGGGGAACATGCACGAACTGTCACACAATCATATAAACTGCGGGGACTGCGTCAGATGTGAAAACAAGGCAGGATGGATAGCGGTTTTCACCAACTTCCTCCTTGCCGTGTTCAAACTCATCGTGGGAGTACTCAGCGGTAGCAAGGCTGTCATAGCAGACTCCATGTACTCCATCAAGGACTTCCTGACCTCCCTGATCGTTTTAATCGGGATCCAGGTATCTGGCAAGCCAGCCGATGAAAACCATCCCTACGGACATGGCAAGATAGAGTTTGTGGCCATATTCATGATCAGCCTCCTGGTCATTACCGGTACCATTTTTCTCCTTATCCATTCCATAAAAGATATCTGGCTTGTGTATCAGGGAGGGAACATCCACCCCCCGAAATTCATCGCCTTCTGGGCTGCTGTCATTTCCGTTCTCGCAAACTACAAGCTCTATACCTATCTCGAGTGCGTTGGAACATGGCGCAAAAGTCCGGCCATGCTGGCTAATGCCAAACACAACCACTCCGATGCCATATCCTCAATCTTTGTTGCCTGTGCCATTGTGGGCACGCGCTTCGGCCTTTATTTCCTTGACCCCCTTGTGGCTGTCATTGAAACGATCGACCTTATCAGATTAAGCATAATCATGCTCAATGATTCCCTGAGAGGGATGATGGATTCCTCGGTAAGCCCGCCCGTCGTGAATGAAATTAAGAGAACAGCTTCACTCGTACCGGGTGTGAAAAAAATTTCGGGCGTTGTTGCCCGGAAAATGGGACAGGGCATCTGGATCGACATGGTAATCAAGGTGGAACACAACAAGACTCTTGACGAAGGACACAGGATAGGGCGCAGGCTCGAAACCACCCTCAAGAAAAAATTCGAAGTCATATCAGGCATTAATCTCTCGATTGAACCGAATGTTCTGTCATGAAATACCTGGGCGACAAGAAATTTGACTGGTTTGAATCTTTGCTGAACTTCTCCGGCACGACACTGCCGCTGATCAGGAAGGACGTTCGGAGCATAAAGGAAGACCATAGGTCAAAGAATAAGGGCAAAGATGAGAAATATATTGCGGGTGCTGTTTCTAAAGAACTTATATCAAAATGCACTATAAAGGCAGGTAGTGCAGGCGGTCTTACCTCTGTCCCTGCAACCATTCCCGGAATAGGCACGATCGGGACGATCATTCTCGGCGCTACAGCAGACCTGACATACCTGATTAAACTCCACATCGAACTCTGCTATGGCATAGCTGCTGCGTATGAGGTTCAGCTCACCGAAGATGAGCTGAGGGCGGTTACCCTTGCAATACTGGGATTTACCGGGAGCTCGCAGGCCCTGAAAGGGCTGACCGCGGGCATGATAAAAAGGTCTGTTGATGATACAGCCGGGGTTTACCTGAAGAAAGGGCTGGCAAAGTCATCAGCGGAAGTAGCGGAAAAGCTGCTACCCCGGCTGCTGGGGAGAGGATACAAGGTCCTGCCCTTTCTGGGCATACCGATCGGGATCTCCATAAATGCGATCTCAACCATGCTGGTTGGAAAAAGGGCACGCCAGTATTTCAGCAGCTGGGATGAAACGAGCAGGGGAAAATTAGTCATCGATTGCCACCTCACCGAGGAAGGAAATTTTGAGTGCAAATGAAGCTGAAAACGCAACATAAGAAATATTTGGCCATCATAGTAGCCACGTTTTGTATACACTACTTTATTGGAAAAATTATTTACAATAAACTCGTTGATGAGGCCCACTTTCTCCACATAGCCCATGGCAGGGTTGAAACAGAGATGCAGAGGAGGCATGACATAGTCACGCGGACCGCGAGCGCGGTCAACGGGTATATGGAGACAGAGGGCAGGCTCATAGATCACCTCGCAGAGCTGAACGGGTTGATCGAGTCAGGATCAGACGGGATCAGACAGGGTAACTTAAAGGCTGAGATCATCATACTGCTGAACAGGCTCACCCTTCTCGTTGAGGCATATCCTGATTTACGGTCAAAGGAACCCTCTATTTTTCTGATGGAGACGCTTCAGCAAACAGGGAGGCGGGTAACGGAACAGAGAATGCGTTACAACAAAACCGCCTATGATTACAACAGATTTTGCCGTATTTTCCCCTATAATATCTTCGCCCGGGCCTTTGGTTTTCATATGGAAACGTTCTTCAAAGCTGATGAATCAGCATCAACTGTCCCGCTTATAAAACCCCTCTAGAAAAAAGTTGTAAAATTGCCCTTTTTGATATTGACTTTCTCTGATCTCTGATATAAAATCTCATACTAATATATAAGATTACCTTTGCTAACGGTAGCACGGAACAGATGAGCCGGTTTTGCCGGCACAATGCTATTTTTATAACATACTTTTTCATGGAGCGCTCCTCATCTGGCCTGTACTGCACGTCCGTTATCTGTTATCCGTTAACTGTTATCCGTTTTTTTATGAAGGCATGACACCATGAAATATGATGATTGCAAAGTATGCGGTACATGGTCACCCAGGTTTGCCTTCATCGGCAATGTTGCTGTAGCGTTCTTTAAATTTATCGTGGGAATCACCTCGGGGAGCAAGGGACTTGTGGCAGATGCACTCCACTCTGTGGCTGATGCGATTTCATCCCTCTTTATTCTCATTGCCCTCAAGATCTCTGGTAAGCCCAAGGACAAGAACCACCCCTTCGGCCATGGCAAAGTCGAATATATCAGTACCCTCTTTGCAAGCATATTCATTTTCTTTTGTGCAACAACGATATTCCTCGACGCGCTTCATAGTTTTAAAATGGGGACCCATAAAATGCCGGGCAACGCGGCGATTATCGCAACCATCCTCTGCCTGGGGTACAGTTACATGATGTACACCTCAAATACCTGCGCGGGCACGCAGCTCAACAGCCCGGCCCTGCTGGCAGACGCTGCTGAAAGCAAGGCGGACAGCCTCGCGTCGGTCGCGGTTCTCATGGGGCTTATCGGGACCAAGCTCGGTTTTATCTACTCCGACACCATCGCGGCAGTTGTTGTGGCGCTCCTCGTGTTTCATATCAGCATAGAGATGTTCTTCAGAGGGGTAAACGGCCTTATCGATGTTTCCATGGACAAGGATTCTCTGGATAACATCAGGAACCTCTGCCTTGATATTCAGGGCATTGAAGGCGTCAGAAGTTTGCGTTCAAGATCGTTAGGGCCGCAGTCAAGCGTTGATATTGACCTTGATATCTCCCAGAGCAGGACTATCCTTGAAACCTACAAGTTGACAGAAAAAGTAAAACAGGCTATACGGGATAAATTTGAAACTGTAGACCAGATATATGTGCGGACGCATCCTGTACGCAGATGGAGATTATGGGAATAGCAGGAATAAACTGGGAATCGCTGGGTACGCTCTCGGCAGTTTGCTTTATTATTGCAAACGTCTATTATCCCGCCAGGGTGATCGCGCGGAACAGTGTTGGCAATTCTGATGAAGTATCAAGTTTTTTGGACAGCTACAAGAAAGTCCATATCCTGTTTAATCTCCTGGGAGTGTGGGCAGCCCTGTTTCACGGCCATTTTGCCGATGAGAACAACTGGGTGCTGCAGACTACTATCGTGATTATGATAGGCCTTACTATTTCGGGATTATTAATGCATTATCGTTTGCCGAATACGGAAGACTGGCTTCCCTATCTGCTTACTTTTCAGCAGGTCACATTTCCTGTATGGATCATTCTGGTCATTGCAGGCCATGGGATGATCTGAAAGTCAGGTAATCCGTAAATCGGTATTTAAGGAGGATTTTAGATGGCGTTAAAAATTGAAACAAACGGGGTCTCTGTTTTTCTGAAGACAATGGCCCTCAACAGCAAAAAAGTTCTGGACAGTCTTATTGATTCTTACAACCGGGTTACCCAGCTCAATCCGGAAGACGCAACCGAGATGTATATGAAAATGGGAAACAGCCAGAGGAAGAAAGGCAGCTACGAGGACGCCCTCAAGTCTTTTAACAAGGTCCTCGATGCAAGTCCAAACAACGCGGACGCACTTTTTAAGCTTGGCAGGACCAGTCTCGACCTTGGGAACCCTGACGATGCAATAGAGTCTCTGAAGAGAGTGACCATGCTGAACGGGAAGAATGCCCGAGCCTTTTTCTATCTCGGCTCAGCATACTTCATGATCGATGAAAACATTAAAGCCCTGACAGCCTTTCAGGAGGCGATCAAACTTGACCCTGACTATGCGGAGGCCTACTATAAACTCGGCCTTGTCCATGACGGCATGTCTGAATTCGACAGGGCAATTGAATCCTACGAAAAAGCGATCTCCATCAATCCCCGTTATGTAAAGGCGTACCAGAGCATCGGCCTGGCCTACGAGGGCAAGGGCATGAGGGAGGAAGCGGTGAAGTACTTTAAGAAGGCCCTTGAAAAAGAGGAAAAGATCAGATAATGAACAACGAGCATAAAAAGAAATCATTAGATATTAAATACCCTAAAAAAGGAGTGGAGATATGTTAAGTATTGTTTTTGGACTGATAGCAATATGTCTCGGAGTGTTCGGAATTGTCACGTATTGGTGGTATGTCGTTGATGTGCTCGCCGCTATACTCCCGATTTTTCTCGTATGCGGAGGATTCGTTGCACTTATGGCCGGCATCAGGAACACCGGTCTCAAGGCAAAGATCAAGGAAGGAAACGAGGTCACGACAACCGATGAAATAGATGAAACAGAAGAGGATAACATAGAGGAATAGGAGACGGACATGGCAAAAACTGGCAGACCTGATACTCAGGGCAGCAGCGCGAACCACCAGGCGCTGGAAAGCTGTCCTAAAAACTACAAGCCATGGATCTGGACCCTGGTCCTGATGGCTCTTATTACCCTGGGCTGGACAGTCTTTGAGAACTACCAGGACGGGGGAGTAATAAAATCATTTATTGAATCCGACGACATGGGATCATCAGCAGGTAAAATGACCGGGCTCTACACCGGCGGTGCGATGTCTCCCGCGGGAAATCCCGGGCAGTCCTATCACGGCATTATCGATGCTGTCAGGCCGGCGGTCATCAGCATAGATGCTGATCTTGGTGGACAGACCAATGGCGGGCAGGGTCTTTTCGGTGCCAATTACACGAGAGTGGGCTCAGGGGTCATTATTGACCCAAAGGGTTTTGTTCTGAGCAGCCTTCATGTTGTGGCCGGCGCTAAAGCGCTCAGGGCATCAGTATATAACCCCGCAGGCGCAAAGTATTACCGCCTGAAGGTCGTCAACGTAAACAAGGACGCTGATCTTGTACTTCTGCGAATCCGTGAAGAAGGGCCTTTTGACTATGCAGTACTGGGAGATTCCGATGCCACAAGAACAGGAGACAGGGTTCTTGCTATGGGCAGTCCCTTTGGTTTTGACCATACCATAACAACAGGCATTATCAGCAGCCGTAACAGGACACTGAACATCGGCGGTAGAGTATTCGAAGGAATATTACAGACAGACACGCCCATAAACCGGGGGAACAGCGGCGGACCGCTTGTGAGCCTCAATGGTGAGGTCATCGGGATCAACACGGCAATCTATTCGCCGACAGGTTCCTTCAGCGGTATCGGTTTTGCCATTCCGGTCAACATGGCAAAAACCCTCGTTGCCGGAGTTGTAAGCTTCAAGAATAATATCACCCAGGTTGCCGCGGGACAGATCGCGAACTGGGTACGAATGGGAAGACAGGTGGGGAACACCTTTAAGCTCCCAAACGGCATGGTCGTTATACCTCCCCACGGTCCAAGGGGAATCTGTATTGAATGCCATCCACAGCTAAAACACCCGCTCGGCCTTACGCCCGGCCAGGTACAGCCCGGGCTGCCGCAGCAGGTAGGTATCCAGCAGGTTGCAAACACCGCGCCGTTTATCGGTGCAACGTTCCTGCCTGTTGACCCGGTTATCGCTGACCAGTTCAACCTTCTCCATGCAGGGGGAGTCCTGGTAGACCAGGTCTACCCCGGGACACCTGCCGCCGAGGTGGGTCTCCAGAGAGGCGATATCATCATGCGGGTCGATGGAAAACGGATACGGGATGTCGCTGACTTCAGGACAGAACTGGGATCACGGCGAATTGGGTCGAAAATTGACCTTGTTGTTATGAGCGGGAATGACAGGAAGACCGTTTCAGTCAGGACTGCAGTTGCACCCCCCTTTATGCCCCGTGGCCCCCAGATGAGGCAGGTTAAAGAATTCACCTGGCTCGGTTCTGAGATATCTCCGCTGAATGGTACCCTTGCGGCATATGTAAAGTCCGGTGTTATGGTACGAGACGCAGACGGTGTGCTTAGGGCTGCAGGTGTTATGAAGGGTGATGTCATTAAAGGCATCAACAATGCACGGGTGACAGATATGATGTCATTCATATCAATTACCAAGTCAATGAACGTGAATAACGGATTCCTTCTCGATATTGTCAGAGGCGGGCAGCCCTTGTATATAACGGTCAGAGGATAAGCAGGGAGATTATGTGAAATGAGCGATAGAAACCGGATGAACCGCATCTTGAAAAAACTGTACGCCGAGGAACTTGACCTGATTGAGGATACACCACTGGTTGTGATAAAAAAGGTGAACCCTTTGAAAACAGCAGGGGATTTCCTCTGGGTAAAGAGGTCCACGGCAATCCGTATCGCCCTGGCCTCGCTTATACTTGCGCTGTTGTCCGGAGCTGTCTATTTTTATAACTTCTTTACCATCAACAACTATGCCGTCAAGATGGAAAAAGCCCATATAGAGGCCCAGCTGCAGAGGCGGAATGACCTGATACCCAATCTGGTAACCGCTGTGAACAACTATGCCCTTTATGAGAAAAGAGTGTTTACCCACACGGCTGATGTACGGGCCGCAGTAAAGTCAATAGAAGACACCATTAAGGCAACGGGTGCACAGCCACCGGCTGACATGTCTTTTCTGTCAAAATTTCAGGCAGTCGCCGAAGCATATCCCGCTCTTAAGGCATCAGAGGCGTATCAGACACTGATGATGGAGCTCTCCGCAACAGAAACCATGATTGCTGAGATGCGGATAAACTATAACCGGGTAGCTAATTTCTATAACTCCCGGATCAAGATGTTCCCCGGAAATATATACAAAACAGTCTTCGGATTTGAGCCTGTAGATATCTTTCATTCGGAAACCTCTGCAAAGTCTGCACCGAAAGTACAGTGAAGGAAACGCCTAAAATTTAACGTCTGAACTGTTTTAAGTTAAGGAGAGCCTGGCATGATAACGAAAGAAGATGTGAAAAGCATAATGAGCAAAAAGCCAGAAGAAAAATCTGCTTTACTTGAAGAGATTCTCAACAGCATGCAGAAGGTGGAACCACTCTTTGAAGAGAAAAAAAAATCTGCCGAAGACCTGAAGGAAAAGTCCAAGGCAGCTGAAGAAGACATCATAAAACTGCTCAACGGGCACATCCGCCGCCTGGAGACAGAAAAGATCGAACTGAATATGGAGATGGCAGAAGCAAAGGAAGATCTCAAGCAGGTTGATGAGGTCAAGGAGGAGCTTGCACAAGTAACGACTGAACTGGAGCAGGCCAAGTCAATGACAGAATTAGCTCTCAAGGAAAAGGATGATGTTGAAAAGAAACTTGTAAAAATCCAGGAACAGTGGCAAAAGTTTATCAATAAATAAATGGCTATGAGAGACAAAGATAAACAGTCTGCACGTGACCTTAAACCGTCGATATTAAACCTCGTGAGGTCTGTAGATGAATCAAGCGATCAGGGCCGTGCAATTGCAGGGATCCGGAAAAAATACTACGACACCAGGGATGAGCTGAACAGATTCTCGATCGAACTGGACCTTAAAATGTCGTTGATAAGTAAAGAAAGTGACCGCCTGAAATCCCTTCATGGGGAACTTGCCCTGAATGAAAAAGAAACAAGAGAAGTGAGAGACGAACTTCTTTTGCTCAAGAAGAACCATATGGTCCTTGAAAATCCCGAACTTGTTATGGAGGAGTTCAGGAGGCAGGAGGCTGAACTGTCCGCGCTGGAAGAGAAGGAGCATATTTTCGGCAAGGGGATCATGGACCTTGAGCGAAAGCTTAGGCAGGATCTTGAAGCAGCGGGTGTCATAGAAATCCGCCTCAAAGAGATCAACACTGAGATAGCCCATAAAAAACCGGAACGGGATGAGCTTGCAGAGGAGTTCAGCAAGCTCGAAAAAGTTGCCTCAGTCTTTGTCGAAAGAGACGAGCTTGAATCAGAAGTGGCAGAACTGGAGAGCGCTATCAAAGACCGCTCAAAGGAAACAGCTTCTCTTCGACAGGTCATCGATGAACATGATAAGGAACTCCCTGAGCTCAAGAAAACAGTTGAGGCTCTTAAGAAAAAACTGGAGCATCTGGAAAAACTGGCAAAAGAGTCCGCAGAACTGCTGAATGAGAGAACATCTTTACGAGGCGATATAGCGACTCTGGAGCCGGAGCTGGAAGAGGAAAAGGCAAAGGCAAAGGCACTGCAGAGCGAATTCGAGGAAAAGGATGAGGAATTTCAGGAGCTGTCTCAGGGAAATGAAGATATGAAAAGTTCCATTCGATCTATCGAAGAGGCCATTGCCCGTTTTGACGAGACCTTACAGGAAATCAACAAGGCCAAAAAGATTCTTCAGGACTCTGCAGAGCTCAATGAAGAGGCGGTGACAGAGCTTGACAGCATGTTTGCCCAGAAGGTTACTGTCGTTCCTGAGCTTCTCCTGGTAGAGGAAACCATTGAGAGCATTATCAAATCCATAGAGGCTGCTAAATGAGCGAAGCGGAAATACGGGAAAAGGAAAAGCAGGAGGAAATTCGGACCCTGATCAGTGAAAAGGCTGAAATCCTCGTCATTGACCAGGCCAGGGAAATGCTCAAGGCCAGGACCCTCACTATGCTGGAAGAGCTGAACTATGTAAAAGACCGGCTGGCCAGGGCAGAAAAAAAGCTCGGGACAACAACCAGTGCAATGAAAGAGATAGAACCACGAGTGGTCAAATCCGCAAATCTGTTAAGCGAATATAGAGAGGAAAAAGAGACCATCTCAGCAGAATCTGAGCAGTACTCGGAAGTGCGGGAGAAGGTCAATATTATATCGGAAAGAAAGCCCCTTGTGGAAACAAGGGCTGACGAAGTAAGAAAACTGGAGGGCAAGCAGAAAATCCTCCAGAGAAAATACAAAACAGCCCTGAATTCCCGGGAAAGCACAGAAAGAGAGTTACAGTCCGCTACAGATACGCGCAATGCCCTTGAGAAAGAGATCAGAACGCTCAAGGAAAAAAGAGATACATTCGTGGCCGGCATGCCTGAATATAAGAGCGCCTATGAACTGAAAAAAGAACAGGCAAAGGCTGAAAAAGAGATCAGGCAGTATACGGCACAGCTGATCAAAGTAAAAGAACAGTTCAGTTCAGTCGACACGGAGGCTTCCGGCCTGAGGAAAGCAGCAGATGATAGAATTGCTGAAAAAGCTTCTCTGACAACGCGGCAGGCAGAACTCGAACCAAAGATCAAAGACCTTGCGAATGTTGAGGACAGGGAGGGTCTGGTCGCTGAAATAAAAGACCTTCAGAATACTAAACAGGCGCTGCTCGATGATAGAGAAAGCACCAAAAAGGAAAAAACGCGGTTGGGACAATCTATCGCAGACCTGGAGAAGTCTGCTGAAAAAGAAAAAGAGTTTGCTGCTACTGCGGAAGAGAGACTGCTTGAACTGAAGGAACAGAAGGAAGAGATTGACAATGCTGAGTATGTCATTAAGATGACGAAACTGAATACAGACGTGAATGAGAAATTCGTGAAGATCGTCAGTTCAATAACAGAACATATGGGACCCTTAAGCAAATCTCTTGACAAGATGGCAAAAGACTATAAAAAATTCGTGACAGACCTGGAAAAGACAGTCAAGAAAAAAATATGAGAAGATATGTGAACCCAGCTCAACATCAGCCCCTGCTCAGGATATTCGTGCTGACAGGGCTCCTTATTTTCTTTTTGGCAAGCCTTACCTTCGGCGCTGCCTCTGCTGATATGGTACATCAGTCTGTCAGGGGGGCACTGGACGTAGTAGTCCTCGTAACTGCAGGGGTGTTTATCGGCATTCTCGGGACACTCATAGGCGCGGGCGGAGGGTTTCTGCATGTCCCCATGCTCATCATCATCTACGGGTTTTCTCCCCAGCACGCAATCGGAACGTCCATGGCAGTAGTGTTTCTGAATACCCTCTCCGGGACATTCGCCTATATAGCGCAGAAAAAAATCGATTATGAGCTGGCCATAAAATTCTCTGTGTTTGCAGCGCCGGGTGTTATTATCGGTGCTTTTCTGGCACAGAAATTTGACATCGTACTTTTTTCAATTCTCTTTTCCATAGTCCTGCTTCTCCTTGCATACGTACTGCTCTTTGTAAAAGAGTTTTATCTTGTCTGGGTATTCAGGCAGTTTTTTAATCGGCATCATATCCGGCCTCTTCGGGATTGGAGGGGGTCTTATTCATGTTCCTTTAATGAATTTCCTGGGAATACCGATACATATAGCAACAGCAACGTCTCATATGATGATCGCCATTACAAGTTTTTTTGGAGTAATCGCATTTATAGGCCTGAAAAGCATTGATATGGGTTTTGCGGTCTTTCTGGGAATCGGAACAATACTGGGTGCTCACTACGGAGCCAAACTGGCCATGACCACTCATTCAGATATCATTAAGAAAATCATATCCTGCATATTGGTACTGGTAGCGCTTAAACTCATAGTTGATATTGTATGAACATATTTTTAATAAGGGGAGGACAGCATGGAGAATGAAGAGGATAAAAGGTCAATTATTCTAAACGGTGTTGCAAAGGCATTAAATGTCACCGGCACTGCTATTGTCGTATCATTCGATTCAAGCGTGGATTTAATCGGAAAGGCTGTTTCGAAAGTCAAAACAGCAGACTTCTCATTGCCTAAGGTCTCTCTGCCAAAAGTCTCATTTCCAAAGGTTTCATTCGACTTTCTCGGCGGCACAAAAAATATCTTCTCCGGTAAACTGCGGCTCTTTAAGCCAGTCGAAGAGAAAGACATTGAGGCAAGAATCAGGGAGTATGAAGACAAGATCAAGGCTGCCTACTATGAAATCGGTAAAGTAGGGTCAACAGCGGATGAACTTGAGTCAGAAAAAGTGACAAAACTAATTAATGATGTCAAAGAATATGAGAAAGAAATCGAGCGGCTGAAAACACGGGCTGATGAGATTGATGAGTCAAAAGAGGATTACAGCAAAAGGGAAGTAACACGCAAGAAAAAGGTTAAGGTGCCCCAGGTACGTGTTATCAGCGCTGTCAGCAGTGCCATAGAGAAGGCTGTCAGACAGGGCGATTTTGAAACTGATTCTGACAGGGCGATATTTGACAAGATAGCCAATGACTTTCTTGACAGTGAGATAGAGATCAAGATACTCGCTGCCAGTGAATTGGGGAAAATCGGCAACAAAATCGCTGTTCCTGTTCTGCATGAAGCCATTCAGTTCGACAACCCCTACCTGACAACTGAAATAGTAAACGCCCTCATCAACCTTGGAGACCCCACCTCAATTGAGCTGTTTAAGGACACTGCCGGCGACAACAACTACAGGGTCCGCATGGTCAGTCTGAGAGGGCTGTACAAAATCGGTGATGACAAAGAGATAATGCCCTACCTCGTTGCAGCACTGAAAGACAAACACCCTGAAGTAAGAAAGACAGCAGCAACATTTATCGGGTGGAAAGATTATCCCGATGCGGTCCCGGCACTTGTACAGACGCTTCAGGACAAAGACGAACGGGTGAGAAAATCCGCTGTAACAGCCCTTTCGAACCTGAAAGAACCTGCATCAGTTCTGCCATTGATGAGGCTTCTTGCTGACAGCAGCCTCGATATCAGGGAGACATCCCTCAAGGCAATCAAGACAATAACCGGTGAAGATATTAAGTTTGATGTTGAGCTTTCAGGCAAGACACTGTCCGAGGCCATAGAAAAACTGAAAGAAAGTTATCATGATGAGCGGCTCAGTAAATTTGAAGTTGATTCTGCTGCTATGGATATAACAGAAGATGACGACACCTATGGGTCTTCAGGCTTAGCTGCTGATTTCGCTGAAGAAGAGGCGGAGACTGCTGAGATGGCTAATACAGTTACGGCAACCGCAGAGGAAGAAGAGGAAACTGCTGAGATGGCAGAAGCCAATACTCAAGCCGAAGAGGAAGAGGAAGCCCCTCAGAGTGAGATGAGTGCTGTGACAGAGGCTGAGCAGGATTCATTATCCGCTGAGTTTGAAGAGGCTGTTGCAGATGAGGAATATTCCGCGGACCAGTTGAAAAAAATGACAAAGACCGAATTACTTGAAATATGTACAAAGCGGGAAATCGAGGCCGGAACAAATATGACAAAATCTGAAATTATCGACTTGATCCTTAAATAGGCAGATATATGGAAGCGAAAAATACCACAAAAGAAGACTACGCCAAGATGAACGAGACCGAGTGGGTCAAAAACAAGAAGAGCATAATGCAAAAGCTCACGGGCAACAGGGAATCCGTAAACATTCTCAGAGAAAATCTTATCGCTGAAAAGAAAAAACTTACTGAAGAAGAGGAGCGGCTGGAACACGATAACTACACCCTGCTGTCACAGGTAAAGGAACTGGAGCTGAAACACCACGGAAAAAGCAGCACACGAAAAAAACTCAATACCCAGCTGCAGGCCCTGAAGAAAAAACTCGTAAAACCGCTTACAGAAGAGAACAGTTACTGGTCTGAAGTCAGATTTCTCGAGTCTGAAAAGACACGGCTCTATGACCTCCAGGATGATGCCTCTGAAAAGCTTAATCGTAACATGGCTGCCCTGAGCGGGACCATTATGGAGATCGAGTTCATGAAGGGCGAAATCACTACATTAATGAACAAGATCGGGATGATTGAAAGTGAGCTGCCTGAAGTATTCGGGGAGGTGGAAAATCTCGATGAAAAGATCGCCCTGGCATCCAGGTCTCTGAATGAACTCTTTACCAGAATGAAAAATGTCGAGAAAGATGTGAAAATATTATATTATGAAAAGGAGTGATTATGGAGCATACAGACATGCATAGAGATGACGACTTATCAGACGAAATAATAGATATTTCACATGAGAACATTTTATCAGAGCTGGATGATGAAGACGCAGATGCGCCTCTTGATGTTAATCCCGGATCTACAGAACACGCAATCATTGATACAAGTTTAATGCCCGAAATACGGGGGCTTGAACTCCTGAAAAAAGCGGGCAGCGCTCTCAATGTCGGGCGGACCATAAAGGACATGTTCGCGATCATAAAGAGCATGGAGACCCAGCTCAAGAAGGTCCTTGCAATCAATGCCTCAATGGAAAAAGACCTCGATGCCTCCAAAGAAGTAATTTCGAACATGAAGACTGAAAAACAGCTCCTTGAGCAAAGAATAACTGACCTTGAACATGAGATGCCTTCAAAGCGGGAGCTTCAGGCTGAAATCGACCATCTCATCGAAGAGAGGAACATTGCCCAGCCCAGGATAAGTGATATGAAAACAGAAGTAGAGAAAGTAGTACAGGACGCGGGATCATTGAAAAACCGTATCGGAGGGCTTGAGGAAGAAAAATCTGACCTTCTGAAAGAGATAGGGTTCCTTGAGGTCAAGGTCGGCACTTCCATGAAGAAAGTAAAAGCCCATGAGCGGGCCATAAACATGATGAAAGGCGAACGCCTGATCATGCTGAAGAAAATGAAGTCCCTGGGAAATGACTGTAAGCGGTGCGAAGATGAAAAGGACCAGCTTGTCGGGGAAATAAAAGAATCACGGGAAGCTATTAACGAGGTGAATTTAAAACTGGCTGAAACAGAAATAAGCAGCAAAAAGGCATTCTATGAAGTTGATGATGACGAGGAAAGCATAACTTAACCTGTGCGAGGGTAAAAATGGATATTGATAAGTATGATGAAGATGAAAATGCAGGATCATCAGAAAACTCTGACATAGAAGACTCTGACTCAGAGGACAGGGACGAAGACGGTACCATCAGTTTTGACTCTGACGACACAGTTGATGAAGATGACAGAAAAGATGCAGACGAAGAGGAGTCCCCGCAATTCAGCTCTGAAGAAAGCAGAGAAAATGATACTGACGTCAGTGCCGGTTTTGACAGGGATGATGTTGAAGAAGATCATGCTGACTTCCTTGAACTCACCGATACTGAGGCCTATGACGAAGTAAGAGAGCTCTATACCGAGATCCGGGAAATCAGAAATACCAAGGAGTTCCTCGAGACCCAGAACAGGGAGCTTACAGAAAAAATAGAATCACTGAAATCAGAAATAGCCGGCATGGATATCGTGATAGCCTCCAACGGGGATGATATTGAGGTGACAAAACACAGAATAGATGAGTGCGTAGCAGGTATTAAGGAACTGCAGGAAAAGCAGGAGCAGGAAGTAGAGATCATCAACAGCCTCCAGAAAAGCGTAAAGTCAGTTCAGGAGGACAATAATAAGTGCCTGGTCATGAAGGAGCACCTGAGAGTCGAATTTGAAAGCATCCACAATGAGAAGATAATTATTTTCAAAAAGCTGAAGGACATAGAAGAGGGAGTAAAAAGAATTTACGGTAAGAAAAACGCCTTTCAGCTTCCATACCTGAGAGCTTATGACACGCTTCTGAAGAAAGTCCATAGGTCCTTCAAGGAAGCTGAGAACAGGATGGATGTGTCTTTGAGGCTTTTGCACTAGTTCCGCAGTAAAAGCCTTTCCTTGATTTATTTGTTATGGGGCTCTGCCCCAAACCCCGGATGCCCTTCCGGCGGAGTGACTTTCTTTTCCACAAAAGAAAGTAACCAAAGAAAGTGCCCGCGTGATTGCTTAGTTTCCGTGATATTCCGGCCTGGCCGCTAAATTAAAAAAACTCGGTCGTTTCGACCTCAAACAGTTTTTAATTTTTAACGCGTCCAGCCCTCCATATCCCGGAAGCAATCAAGGGGGGTATTAAAAACAAATATAAAAAGAATTTTTATACATCTTGCGACTTTCCTTTCAGGAAAGAGCTGCACTTCCCCCTTTAGAAAAGTCGTAGCCTCCTTTGGCGGAGACTCGTATCGAGGGGGGCAGGGGGGTTTTGACCTCCCCTTTAAGCGATTTCAGGTGATGAAGGAAGCTGGAGGGATTAGAATTGATTTCTGTTTGAGGTCGATTCGACCGAGTTAAATCAATTCCCCGCAAGCTGACTGAAGAACCGCCCGGAAATCTCTTCGGGTGCCCTTCTTTGGTTCGTTTCTTAGGCAAGTAAGAAATGAACCCGTCGTATGGGGTCGGAACCCCATTTCCAATAGATCAAGAAAGTCATCAATTTTTCCTGAAGAATAGAGACCCGGCACCACCTACTTTGCTAAAAACTCTCAATATCCGAGCACAACCTCTACGCAGGCACAAGATTTAGCATGCTAATAGCAAGCTGGACATCATCGGGCCAGATCCAGATGCGATAGGGTTCGGGTATATTGAAATAGTTTTCCGGGCCATAGAGCTTTCGATCTCGCATGTCGGTA
>CAMYND010000016.1 GCA_947259645.1 Thermodesulfovibrionia bacterium
TAATCTTCATTTAGTATTCCATCACAGTCATCATCATTATTGTCACAAGTACTGTCATTAACCGCTGCTCCGGCATAGCGATCACAGGTGTCCACTTCACGTCCATTCTGACACTCCTTCTGTCCCACA
Organism: Thermodesulfovibrionia bacterium; assembly: GCA_947259645.1. Lineage (GTDB taxonomy): Bacteria > Nitrospirota > Thermodesulfovibrionia > UBA6902 > UBA6902 > Glo-13. Next base: position 130 of record CAMYND010000016.1, read on the forward strand.
TTTCCACTACATGCTCCTACGCCGCATGTGGTTCCTGTCACTACATAATCTTCATCTACTGCTCCATCACAGTCATCATCTACGAAGTTACAAAGACTGTCATCAGCAGCTGCTCGAGCCAAAGGATCACAGGTGTTTACTTCATTTCCATTCTGACACTCCATCTGTCCCGTATTTCCACTACATGCTCCTACGCCGCATGTGGTTCCTGTCACTACATAATCTTCATCTACTGGGCCATCACAGTCATCATCTACGAAGTTACAAAGACTGTCATCAGCAGCTGCTCCGGCAAAAGGATCACAAGTGTCTCCAACCCAGACTCCGGCGCTGCAGATTTCTCTGCCTCTGTTGCCAGCGCATGCGCCTACTCCACAGGTTGTCACCCGTGTCTCACCCTCACGATAAGCACGACCACCTGAATCACCATCCTGACAATAAACCGGAGGCTGTTCAGCCACATTGATCGTTGCAGCGCCTGAAACCCCCTCATACGTAGCCGTTATCGTAAACGTACCTGCTTCAGTGGCAGTAAATGAGTTACTGCCGGTGCTCCATTGCGCGCCTTCAGCATCACCCGTTGATCCATCCGAGTATATAGCTGTTACAGTAAATGATTGAGATTCTCCGATTTTCAGGTCGACAGATGCGGGAGAGACTGTAACTAAAACTAAACTTATTTCCGCAGGTTCAATAGTCAGCAACATTTCCGCTTCGGTGTCTGCAAGCCCGCCTACTTCCGTGGAAAGACTGAACCCTACCCGATGTGTTTCTCCCTCAGGTGCGTCTTTAGAAACATTAAAATGAACGGTGAAGTCCCCTGAGCTGTCCGGAGCTATTGTGTCGATTTCTCCGGGCTCAATACGAAGAGAGAGGAAAACAGGCGACTCAGAGATAGCAGCCTTAACCCCCTTGACAGTCTTTTGACTCCCGTTGTTTATATGGATGTTGACCTGATTGTCAACAGACCCAGCCTTGGCTGAACGTGCAATGCTCGTGCGGCCCCTGTTTTCAGCAGCTTGTGATGTATTCCATCCCGCACATACAAGCAGCAGGACAATCACTACATATTTACCGATATTCTCTTTCATTCTATCTCACAAAACTATAGAGTTAATTTGCCGACCTGGAACCGCATTCTTTATCGATTTTCATATTTGTAACCATCGCTTGCCAGTACCTTGTTTTTGAGGCTTTGGTGTTCTACCGCCCCGGCTTACCAAATTTCATATTCAGCCAGACATAATCCGGTTCTCCGTTATTAACGATAAAGGCGTCCACGTCTCCGTCACCATCCAGATCGCCCAGTGCAATACCAGTACTTTTCGCCCGTCCCAAGTCCACCCTGCTAGCTTTGAAGGTTCCGGTGCCGTCATTGAGCCAAATACGGTTGCCGCGACCGGTGCTCACCACATAGACATCCCTGTCGCCATCTCCGTCGAGATCACCGGCGGCAGCGTCGGCGCCGTCAAGTGAAGCCAGCCGCTGGCCTCCCCCAGGATTGAGCCAGATTTTGTGGCCGTCATCTGCAGCATTGACGACAAAGGCGTCGTCATCGCCGTCACCGTCCAGATCCGCGAGCACAACAGCCCGAGAAATGCCCCTGCCCGGCCCATATCCAGCGCGGCTGAAACGGCCGGCTGTGTTGAGCCAGATCTCACCGGGCTCACCACGGTCGGTGACCACGACCGCGTCGAGATCATTGTCCCGATCAATATCGCTAAAAGCCACGTCCATACTGTCACTGGCCAGTTCCCCAACAGCTTTTTTGTCTTCCCTCAATTCCGCATTGCGGCCTGTATTCAACCAGACACGGTCAGGCTGGCCTTCGCGTGCGATGAAGACATCCAGGTCGCCATCCCTGTCAACATCACCGAGCGCAACACCACGGCCCCTGCCCCGGTCGAGTTCCAGCGGCTCTTTGGCACTCTCAATACGCACACTGTCGTACCGCTTCCGGGCGATTTTAAATCGCCCCCTTCCATCATTGAGCCAAATTCGATCAGTCTGATTGAAGTTTGTGACATAGGCGTCCAAATCACCGTCTCTATCCAAATCTCCGAGCGCTACAGCGGTGCTTCGCCCTTCTCCCAGGCTCTCGTTGTTCCAGGTAAAGCTGCCGTCGCCATTATTAAGCCAAACTATATTGGGACCTCCGGAATTAGCAACAAAAGCGTCCAAATCACCGTCCCTGTCCAAATCTCCGAGTGCCACGTCAGCGCCGCTGTGGTTAAAGCGCTTGTTCAGTTTAGGCGGATAGCCGGTCCTTTCCCCTGTGGTGTCTATGATACTGTCCTCTGAGGTGACCAGGAGTTTTGCTGGAGAGCAGTTTATTTCCTCAAAAGTTGCGAGAATATCGGTTTCGCCCTCATCAATAGCAGAAGCTTCACCTTCGAACACGGTAGCGACGGTAGAGTTGCTGCTTGCCCAATTAAGACCACTGGTGATGTCGCTTGTTTCGCCGCTTGAGAAAGTCATAACAACAGTGAAGATCACTGTCTCGCCAATCTGCGCCTGGGCTTCGGAAGGTGAAACCTCACATGCCACTGGGACATCCTTAACAGTGAGTTTAGCCTGATTGCTCGTCAAACCGCCCTCTGCCGCCCAGACCGTAATCTCACCCGGCGAAAGTCCGATGGCTCGGCCTCCTAGCTCCAACCGTGCGATCGTCCCGTCGCTGCCTGACCAGGTAGCGCTATCACTCACATCTTTTTCCCGTCCATCAGCGTATTTTTTCGTTGCCTTGTATTGCACCAGGTCATCAGGTGTCTCACCAAGCACAATGGTCGCCTCAGACGGTGTGATCTCTAATTCGTCCTTCCGCGTTTCAATTGGTCGGGTGCCGGTAGCGCTGCCCATACCCGCCAACGCCACAGCTGAAGAGATTTCAGTTTTGCCTATTTGCTTGGGACCCTGATGCAGAATATAGACATCTAATTCTTTGATTCTGTATAAATCAATCTGTGCAATCGAAGTATCCTTGATCGACCATTTATTGCTTAAGATCAAATCTTTGATAATAGGAATATCGTTTGGAACATGAAAACCAAATTTGAAGTCGTGGAATTGGATCGCCGCCTTTTCCGGTCCTTTGTTTGCTAGTTTGATAGTGCCGGTGATTTTAATTCTGGGATCAAGACCGTCACTAATAAGTTTTCTTAAATCAATACTATCGTCAAACTTAACCGTTCCTATAGTAAGCGGATGCTCTTTTGGTAAAAGAAACGGTGATAACACGGTAAGGGCTGCATCAATGAGCTTGACTCCCGTCTTTTTTTCAAATTCAATTTCGCTCATTTCTGTAATCGGCCAGATGTAGGAGGCATATGCGTATCAAGCAGGATAGGCGCCTTATGTTCTCCTGGCTTATCACCCGGGGCTTCAATGTCAACCTTTTCGAGGTCAGGCAAAATCCAGGTAACAACGGTATCTGATGCCTTGCCAAGCCATCCGAGGTCCAGGGTTCCCTTGATCCCGGTAAAGCCCGATTCATGGCTCTGCACATCTCCCGCGCGTGCTACTCCCTTAGTAAGTGAGAAGGCAGCGTTTGTCACCGTCGCAATTGACTTGTTGGGTGACTCAAATGTAACAAGATTAGTCACGATTTCTTTCGATCCTTCCCGTATCACATAGCTCATGCCGTGGGAAACAACCGCCGCAAAAAATGGCGCGGCGGGTCCTGTTCCGGAAAAAGCGCCTGTCAACGACGGCAGTATTAAAAAGGTGCGTGTAACCTCAGTTAGCGTGGCGCCGATTGCTCCGAGTGAGACCTTAGGTCCGTTATCCAGTAACGTAAACGTCACCTCGTTGAGAAGGATTCGGCCTTTGTCGGAAAGCCAGCCGTTATCGTCTGTACTTAAGACCAGCGGTGCGTTCTCGGGGACAGCCAGCCCAAGTGCTTCTGTTAAGATGTGTGATGTGGTCCCCTTGGATATCGTTCTCGGTTCTAACTGGATTGAATCTAAAATCAGACCAACGAATACAAGTGTCACATTGTCTGTCGGAGTACCGTTGTGGGATGCCCAGACCATTTGAAAGCCTGGTTCTTGTGCCGTAAGTTTACCCTTCTTTACGTCAATTTTCTTAATAAGAGTCAACCCCGGACTGACGCCAAATTTATCCTTCGAGGTCTTGTTGAACACCTCGAGGAATTTCGTGTAGGCGGCATCAGCTAAGGCCTTCCTGATTATCATTGGCGCGCTATCCTTCGGATCAGAGGGACTGTTGATCCAGTGATATCGCGTGTTATCATGGGCACGGACGTCGACAGGTCCTGTTGATTGGTTCAGGATCACGCTCAAATCCCGTTCGCCGCCTTTACCGGGAATGAAGACTAACTGCGGCCTGATCACCAGGTTGTGCTTCCGTATCTCGACCGGTCTTGTACCCGTGGCACTGCCCATTCCCGTCAACGATACAGTTGATGAGATTTCAGTTTTGCCAGTGTGTTTGGGCCCTTGATGCAGGATATGGACATCGAACGCTTCGATATTGTCGGGATTGATTCGGGCAATTGATTCATCCTTAATCAACCAATCATTATTTAAGAGTAAGTCTTTTAAAACAGGAATATTGTTTGGAACATGGAAACCTATTTTGAAATCACGGAACTGAATCGTCGCCTTTTCCGGTCCCTTGTCTGCTAGTCCTATAGTGCCGGTAATCATAATTCTGGGATTAAGACCAGCACTAATAAAACTTAAATCAATTGTCTTATCAAACTTAACCGTTCCTATAGTAAGCGTACGATCTTCTTCTTTTGGTAAAAGAAACGGTGATAACACGGTAAGGGCTGCATCAATGAGCTTGACTCCCGTCTTTTTTTCAAATTCAATTTCGCTCATTTCTGTAATCAATTTCGCTCATTTCTGTAATCTTAGTGGTCGCGAAAGCGCGGACCGGCGGCCCGGGTTCGGCCGGACTTTGTGGATCGAGCAGGATAGGCGCCGTATGTTCTCCGGGCAGATCACCCGGGGCTTCGATGTCTACTGTTTCGAGGTCAGGCAAAACCCAGGTAACAACGGTATCCGAAGCCTTTCCAAGCCATCCGAGATCAAGGGTCCCTTTGATTCCAGCGAAGCCCGACTTATGACTCTGAACATTTCCAGCAAATGACACGCCTTCAGTAAGTGAGAAGGCGGCGTTTGAAACTTTTGCTATCGACTCGTTGGAAGACTCAAAAGCAACTAGATTCGTCAAGATTTTTTTTGTTGCCTCCCGTATAACATAGCTTGCGGTGTGAGAAACGACAGCCGCAAAATACGGTGCGGCAGCTCCTGTTTCGACAAAGGCCGTTGTCAAGGGCACCATTGAAAATTCGCGCACTACCTCGGTAAGAGCAGCCCCAATTGCGCCTAGCGAGACCTGAGGTCCTTTATCTAATAACGTGAACGTCATCTCCGCGAGAAGGATCTCGCCTTTGTCGGAAAGCGTGCCGTTATCATCATTACTCAAGACCAACGGCCTGTTATTGGGGGTCAACTCTCCAAGCGCACGTGTCAGGATGTGCGACATTGTAAGCTTGGACAGAGTGTTCGGCTCCAACTGGATTGAATCCAAAATAAGGCCAACGAATACAAGCGTTACGTTTTCAGTTGGAATGCCATTGTGGGTTGCCCAGACAATTTGAAAGCCTGGTTCACCAACCTTGAGTTTGCCTTTTTTAACATCAATGTCCTTAATCAGATCTAAACCAGGATTTACTTTAAATCTATCCTCCACGGCTTTATTAAAACTGTCGATGGCATTTTTTGAGGCCTTAAGTGCTTTGGCCTTTATCAGCTTAATTATGGGATTGTCGTCTGTATACGTTTTGCCAACCCAATGGTATTCCGTACTGTCGTGGTCGCGCACATCGACAGATCCTGAGAGTTGGTTCAAAGTTACGCTTAAGTCCTTTACGCCTTCTTTACCGGGAATGAAAACTATCTGCGGCGTAATCCGTAATCCCTCTTCGACTACGGTGAGAGATACACTGTCCACATCCCTGGCGCTATCCTTAACCGTACCGCCTAGCCACGACTCGACATCTTTACAGTTTCCTACACAGAGCTTTAAGACAACATCCCCTGAAGAGTCGCTCGCCTTGATGCCCTCGACATAAAGCTTGTCAGGGATCGATACGGTTTCCCCTGCGCTCCCCTCAGTCAGCCAACCTCTTTCTGCTTCAGTGCCACTCCAGGTAAAAGGCAAATTTAATTCATTAGTACGATCAGGTCCGGTCCAGACTCGGACCTTCTCCTTGCCCTCATCGTTTACGGCAAGGGTGACCGGAATGTCTTGACGCGGACGCCAAGTAGTAAGCTTGAGGACAAGAAGATCGTCCTCACCGTCAATTGCACCGGAATCATTCAAATCCGGTGTTTTATTGAGGTTATCATCGTCATGATTTACCCGGACATAGCCGCCGGGCTCTTCCTCGGATTCCTCTGGAACAGTATCAATGGCGAGGTCGGCTGCTATTACTTCAATGACAATGTCATCTGGCGGGTCGACTGCCGGCACACTTGCCGCCATGGCTTGCTGATAAGACCCTGCGATTAGAGCAAGCAACAGTAATAAATGCAGCAACCTCATTTTTTTTAGTAATGTGCTTATATTCAGCATTATTCTGTTTAGTACAGATAAGTTATTGCTGACATCAGATTCTCGATAATTCAGATCTTCACTCTGCACAGCGCATTAGAAAAAGAAGATCAGTGTTTTGCTCTACCTACAGTCAAGATTTTTCTTATAAAAGACTGTTTTTGACACCTGACAGTTATCTTTACCAGCTACTTCAACGAGACTATATCCCCTCTTTTTATGGGAATGCTCCCCAAGCTTGATACCACCCTGGCAAAACTGACATTATCCTTTGCGGAAAAGACACTTATCTCTGCCGTCTTTTCACACTCGGTATAGATCAACATCCCGGTCACCGGGTCGGTTATCCTGTTCACCTCAGCTTCTACAACCATCTCCTGGCCCACGTTGATGTTATGGCTGCTGCCGGCATTAACGATGACCGTCCCGTCAGGTTTTACCGCTGCCACCAAACCCTTCCAGGGTACCCGCTTCAGATCCTCAAATATCTTCACCACCGCATCCTGTATTGCCAAACGCGTTGCCTGTCCAATCACCGTCTTCTCAAACTCCTTTGAAACTGTCGTCAGCCCTGCCACCCCCAGCGCCCTCTGTGTGCTGTCCCTTGTCAGCTCTCCCCGTGCATCAATACTCTTTATAATGCTCCCCGTGTTAATGTCTATAAGACGAATATCCAGTCGCACCACCCCGACGACGGTCTCCTTGCCATGCTTGAACGCGGGGTCTGCAGCGACAAGGGCATCAATCACGTCCGACGCCTCAAATATCCCAACAATCTCTGCTGCCTTGCCGATGCTCAGCTTTGTCCCTGAGGCTTTCCCCTTGACGCTTTCTGAAAATTCGGTGATAACTCCCTTGATAATGACCTGTGCCCCCATAAGTTTCCCGGCCTGCACAGAAGATTCACTGGTAACTGCACCGGATTTTTTCAGGACAAGCTCATCCCGCAGGTCTGAGACCATGTCGCGGTCTATAACCATAAAGTTTTTACTCTTTGACAGTGCCGTAATAAGTTGGGCCTTCAGTCCCTTTTCAGCCTTCATGCCCGAGGGTATTCCCGCTGCGGCTACTTCAAATGAGGAGACAAGCACTCTTTTAGTTGGCAGATTGGGATCAAAGGGGATTTCAAATGGGGGGAGCTCAGGGAGTGCCGGCTCTTCTTTTGCCTTGACAGCATTGCTAGTGCTGTCCTCATCCTGCATCAAGCTGTCGATATCATCTTGGATCGTAAATCCCCGGACATCCCCGCTGATGAAAAAGATCAATCCTGTAAATAGAGTTAGGACAATTACAATGTTAAATAAAACATTACGAGCCATAATAGCAACAACCCCCTTTGCGCTATTAAGGGTTTTTTTGATAAGTTACCCACCCGGCCAATGGTAAACCGGTATGAAATAATTATGAAAAAAGAGAAATTTGTTTTTAGGAACTTATATTTAAGTATAAATCACGTAAGAGGTATATACAAGAAAAAAAGTGGCTTTCTAAATTATTATGACAAAACATATTAATTTTAAGTGATATTCTAAAAATACTTATAACAGATTAGATGGATTGATGTAGATGTTCTATACCCCACATGAGGTATCTCTATTTCCAATATTCTCGTCCACACCCCAGATTTCGAATATTGTGCATTTTCCCGCCGTATGTGGCAACAGGCATGCCTGCGTAAATTCCTGAAAGATGCCCAAAGTCAGAAAGCATGTCACAGGCCTGCTTAACAACCTCTTCCTTGGATGGATTGGGTCCCGCATTGATCTTTTCAATCATTATTGAACAATCTGTGCCTCCCCCGGAAAAACTGCACATCGGCTGCTCTGCATTAAAAAACTCCTCGGTATTAACATAAATGGGCTTATATCCAATTTTTGGAGCAAACCATACTACCCACTGAGTTTTTGCTTTGGGTGGAGGCTGCTGCTTTGGCTCATCGGGCGTTTCTGTTTCCTCCGGAAATTCAGTTTCCTGAGGCGCACTTACTGACTCACTCCCAGAGACAGGTTGACTTTCAGAATCTTGAGGAGGCTCAGGGCATACACAGCTGTCAGACCTGTTGTCCCAGCGACAGCCATTTCTATTATTGCATTCCCTCTTTTTCCTCATGGCTGCCATCGCTGTTTCTTTCTCTTCCTCCCTTTTTTCAATCTCCTTCATAGCGGATACGCCAAAAGGGCCAGTTCCGGCTACATCAGCAGGTTCAACGAAATCATCGCCCTCGCCAAGAGCAGATTCTTTTTCCTGTCTCTTCTCACTTACCTCTCCAAGGGCAGAGATCACATCACTTTCAAGAATTTCATTGGCACCGTCTTCATCAAGAACACCGCCAGGTTCAGTTGATTCCAGCACACCACCGGGAGTAACAGTCTCAAGAACTCCTCCCGACGAAGTATCCATGACCCCGCCAGTATCAACGTCCATGATTCCGCCAGGACTGGTATCCATTACTGCACGTGGAGTAGTATCCATCACTGAGCCTGGATCAACTTCCATGACGCCGCCGGGTTCAACGGTCGTCAGAACTCCATCATGAGCAGTTTCCCCTGTTTCCTCCGTGGCGAACGTAACGTCACAGTCCAGCGCTTCTATATTGTGCGTCCTGCCGGCATAATCTGCAACGGGCATACTGTAACCTTTCAACTCTCCGTAAATCTCTCCTAACTTCCTGAAATTAATAAGCCGGTCACAGGCCTGCTTCATAACGACAGCCATCGATGGATCAGGACCGGTAAACAGAACTTTTTGCACCATGACCGTGCAATCTTTTCCTCCGCCCTTAACGTCACACATTCTCTGCTTTGTATCAAACATCTCTTTTGTATCTACAAAAAAGGGCATCAGTCCTATATTCGGTGCGTACCAGACTACCCACTCTACTTCCTCTTTTGCTTCGGCCTCCACTTTTTCCTCCGGCTTTATGGTGAAGGGTATATCAAATACTGACAGATCATTTCCGTTATATCGCAGTTTCACGGTCAGCAGGTAGGGCTTTCCCGGTATAAAGCTGTCCTGGTTTATATTAAAGCTAAAGGATTCCTGACGGCTGTGAATAAGCTTCTCAACCTCCACATCATCTTCAGGGAATGCTATCTTCACCTTCCTAGGCTTGTCAATCCCGGTAAACCACGGTGACGGGGTGACAGCCCAGTGCATATTTATTGTCTCGTCCTGCCCCGCAAAACCGAGAACAGCAAACCTCGTCATGACAGAGATCTTGTCTCCCAGAGATACCTCGATATCGGATGCATCGTTTTTCAAGGCTTCGTGGAGAATAACGGATTTATTTCTTGCTATCCTGGGGAACTCGGTGAAAATTACGGGCATATACTCTTTCTTTCTCTCCGGCCCTTCAAACCAGCTTACCGGGTCTTTGAGGAACTGTTCAATGTCAGTCTTTTCTCTCGTTCCGTCATCCCATGGAATCTCCCTATTATCTCCTGCAATGTCCAGGAACCTTCTCACCTCGGGATAGGTATTCTCCGGATACTTGTGCCACAAATTTATAAGATGTTGTTTAAGCGCCTTGGTAAGCAGTGTCGGGTTCTTAGTCCTCTCCAGGATCTCGTCACGATTCCATCCAAATCGGGTGAAAAAATTTATATCATGGGGCATTTTCGATGCATAATCTGCAACGTACGCGCCCGGCGACATTGCTAAATCGTCATGGGGCAACGGTGCCCAGTACTTCACTTTATCGCCCGTGTAGAAGAGTTTTACATACCGGTCAACCTCAATATCTTTAGAGTATTCCGGCGCATCTTCCATACTGAACAGCGCTTCTATGCCAACGGTGCACACGATATAGGCACCGGCTCGACTGACTCCATAGCCGGCAAGCGCCCCGATGGGTCCTCCCTGAGCTGTACCCGCTGCGATAAAGTATGTATCAATATTGTTCCAGAATGTCGTACACTGGTCTTTGGCAAAAGATATAACCAGGATCCGTAAATACTCCTTCGGGTCCTGATAAAAAGTATAGGCAGCATCGACGTACTGTTTCGCTTCAAGCAGTTTGTCCGACAAGATCAGCAAGCGCGGGGTAATATCCTCCACCCTCTCCCGAATATACCCTTCGGCCTTTCCTGTTACATACACTTTAGTTTTCTTCTTTACTTTAGCCGCGGTTGCCGCAATAGCGCTCGCCTCCCCCGTCTTCTTTATTCGGTCATGAAAGGCCTGTACACTGATTAAACGTTCTTTCAGCTCCGGAAAGTCACGTATTACACGACTGGCATATTCTGTGAAATCCTGGATAATATATTCTTTCTCAAGTTCTTCGTAATAGTTGTTAATGATAAATTCTGCGATGTCCTCTTCAGGGACCTCTTTGATTGTCCTGAGATCTCCAGCTTTTACCGGTGCGTCCTTAATTTTCAGGATTTTCCCATCAAGGAGATTTATTAATGCGACCAGAGATGCGTGATCAAGGGTAAAATTTATGGCACTCAATTTCTTATGTACTATGTCTGAAAAGTCCCTCTTCCTCGTAACATCGTCGATAACCTTCTCTGAATGGGGGATGGCAAGGGCCTCATAGGGTAATTGATTCTTATCTTTATTCAGAGCTTTTGATGCCAGTTTATACGCTGTCTCTAGATAAAGGCCGTCGTAGCCCTTTTCATATACAGGGTCGGGAGGCATATCGACCTCTTCATCGGTCTGGAGCTTCTGAACCTTCTCGGCGAGCTTTTTTTTATCATCCTTCTTAAGAAGTTTTTTTAACTCATTTTCCAGGTCAATCACCTTTACGGACAATGTCTCTGCCGACACAGCCTTTGTGACGATACCGGTATCGGGCTCAAGACCGTCGGGCTTCCCGTAGGGCCAGGGCACTTTCATTTCATTTATGTAGAATTTCATCATCTCTTCGGCGGTTTCAAGTCGCAGCGGCTCACGATCGTCTGGGAAGAATACCGTTGCCGGAGGGTCAGGCGGTTTGAAGGGGACTTTCTTCGGATCGGGAATCCAGTCGTCCTGTCCCCCATGCTGAATGAATTTCTTTCCTCCCAGAGTCAGCCAGTCGTTGAGCTGCCTGCGAATGACTTCACCAGTGGTATCTCCCTCCTGCCCCGATCCGGCAGATACATGATGTACTGTCCCGTCTTTTGATTTGCGATATATGCCATGGAGGTCATAATCGCCATGAATGCCTTTCCAGGTTTTGATGCTTCCGTCAGGCAGTTTTTCATCATATACCACCAGGCCTTTGTCATTGACTCTGTAGCCTTTTTTTGTCATTTCACCGCTGTACTTTTTCCAGGCATCCAATGCTTTTTTGCGAGCCCCTTCAAGTCTCTTTTTTTCTTTGCCCACAGCCTTGGCAAGTTCCCTTTCCCATTGCGCTGCCTGGAATTCATGGGTAGGGTTAACCACCAGCCCTTTATGGGGACCGACTTTCGCTGTCTTTGCCTTGCAGGCCATGGGTTTCGGCATGTACTCTTTCTTTCTAAAGTGATCAACACTATCCTTGTTCCCGTCACGGACAATGAGAAAGACATTCTTGAACTGGGCAAAGGTGTTCATGCGCTGTGCGTGGTCTCGGCGGAATCCGTTCTTCTCCTCAAGACTCTTGAGAGTTACATCATCAAGTTCTACTGCCCACTCTGCTGTTTCGTCCAGTTCTTTGTCTGTGTCCCATTTCTCTGTGGGCGGCGGGCCCCTCACAACGATGGGAGTGATTTCCGCGCTTCCTTCTTTTACGGTCCTGATTTTGAGAGATACCGAATTACTCTTGCCCCAGAACGTTATGCTCTTACTTTCCGTCGGGACCGAGACGTTATCGGGATGATTGGATTCCAATGAAACAGTAACATTGTCACTACCACTGTCATCCCGGCGCAGAGTAACGCTTTCTTCGGCACCTGCATTTATTCTCTTATTCTTCGGGGTAAACCTTACTCTGGCAGGCCCTTCCTCCGGAGTGCCGGCCATGGCATAGAGATTCTTCGCTCTTTCTCCTGAAATGAGAACCGCGCTGTCGGGATTCAACAAGGATTCAGGGAGGCTCCGCAGCTCTTCATTACGCTCCCGCTGATTCTCATGCTTGCCAGGATCACCCTGAACAAGCCCAGGATTGATGACAAATGAAAGAATAAGAAGGAGTGTTACACAAATGAAGAAAAGAGAAGTCCTGTGAACAACAGGTTCTTGATTATGTGAACCATTCATAATCAGTACCGGATAACCGGGCACGCACTATCGCATGCAGCAGATAAAAAGCCGGGCAGACCAGATGTGATGAATACACTTCCGGCAACTCGGCTGTCTTTGTACCGTGAGACAAGCATGCACTTTCCCAAGGGGGTAATTTCAAGACCCGACGCTTTCCGTCCTCTCCTTGCGGAGAGTTTGGCTTTTTCGGGCAGGTGGATATCTGTAAATTTCCGAAATTAGATGCTTATTTGTATACTGAGATAGAACCTCCTCTCATTATAATATCCCTGTTACGTATAAACGTATCAATATTAAATATGTCCGTCAAATTAAATTAATTAATATGTGTATTTCACAGCTCATTCATACCTGAGTTCATTATCAATAAATACTTGTGATTTTCTCATACCTTTCATGTCCAAATAAGGACATTCCTCAGGTGTCGCCTTTTCCGGATTGAGCTTATTGCCTTCAATCCATCTGACTTTTCCTGCCTTCAACCACGGCAAAAGGTCAAAGTCATAAGAATCATGCACTATGTTCCACCCAGTCCTTCCGTCCTCCAGGGTAAAGTGATATTCCGGTTGTGTCCATGTCTGGGTAAGTGAGCCCCCGGTAGGCGGGATCTCTGAGTAATAAACGATTGGATAGGCCGAATACCCGCAGTGCATTGAGATCGACGAGATAACTGCCTTCATTGTAGGCATTTCAAGAATTCTGGGAATAACATAAGGGACATCAGGTCCGGGCCGGCTTTCAAAGAGACCACTGTGCGGGGGTAACTTATTCAGGTTCACGGCCCCTAAAAGAAGGTTGAAATGACTGCAGGGTGACTGTTCCTCACAGGGCCGCTGGGTCCTGTCCATCCACCAGAATCCACTCAGATCAATTGGATCAAAGGGACGAAACAGTTCAGCCTTACATAATGGACAACGGCTTATCGAAACAGTCGGTATCCAGTCCCAGTACTTATCAATTAAACGATCGACTTTGAGCAAAAACGGGATACGCTCTTTCTCTCGTTCCTTCCAACGGGAATCAGAGTCAGCCAGCATTCGTTCAATGTCATTTTCAATACTCCGTATTTCAAGAACCAATGTTCGGTGTTCCTCAATAATTCTATTTCGCCTGGCAATAGATTCACTGGAAAGTTCTATAGGGTGATCAACCATATTTATACTCAAGAGATGAGAGGTTTTATCATGTTGACAGAAAAACACGTCGGTTACTCTTCAATTGATTGTTATTTCGATGGCAAACTCTACCTTTTTCTCGGACTATGAGATAACTGGCTGAGTGGATAATAACTGGTATCAGGCTCGCGCTCTACTTTAACGTTACAACATCCCCCCGCTGAATATCACTTCCTCCGGAGATAATGCGTCCGAAACTGACATTGTCCTGTACGGAGAAGAGACTTATCTCTGCAGTTTTAGTGCGGTCTTCGTAGAGCACCAGACCGGTTGCAGGATCAGTTATAGTAGCTACCTCAGCCTCTATATACATCTCCTGACCTACCCGGAGGTTATGGTCGCTCCCTGCATTAATGATGATCGTCCCATCAGGCTTCACTGCGGCAACCAGGCCTGTCCAGGGCACCCGCCTCATACCTTCAAATATCTGCGTTACCGCGTCCCGCATGGCAAGACGGGTTGCCTGCCCGATAACCGTCTTTTCAAAGTCCTTGGATACAGCGGTCAAGCCTGCTACCCCCAGTGAACGCTGGGTGTTTTTCCGGGTAATCTCGCCCCGTGCGTCAAAGCTCTTGAGCACTGTCCCTGTGTTGATGTCAATAATCCGGATATCAAGGCCGACTACACCGGTGACCGTTTCTTTCCCGTATTTAATCTCGGGATCCGCCACTATGACAGCATCAATGGTGTCTGACTCTTTGAATATACCCGCAACCTCTGCAGCCTCGCCGGCGCTGAATTTAATCCCCGCGGACTTCCCCTTGGCACTCTCTGTAAATTCTGTAATCACACCCTTGACAACGACCTGAGCCCCCAGAAGTTTTCCTGCCTTTGCGGATGACTCCCTGGTGACAGCGCGGGCTTTCTTCAGGACTAGCTCATCACGCAGATCCGAGAGGGCATCCCTGTCTATAATCATAAAGTTTTTGCTCTTTGAGAGGACCGTACTCAGTTGGGCCTTAAGCCCCTTCTCTGCCTGAAGGCCCGACGGGAGGCCCGGTACTGCCACGTCAAAGGAGGATACCAGCACCCTCTTGGTGGGCAGGTTGGGATCGTAAGGAATAGCGAAGGGAGGCAACTCGGGGAGTGTTCCTGCAGTTATGCTCTGCTCCTTGCTCTCAGGTTCAGTCTGGGCATGGACATACCCGCCTGTTAATACAATTAATCCTGATGAAAAGAAAACCAGTAAAAGCCATTGCAGTGTTTTGCTGTATGCTATCATGCCTCTCCCCCTCCCCTCTTTATTGTATCTATTATTACCGAGACCCGGTTGAGTGTCAGCTATTTTTTCCTATACTATATCTTCAATCTACGCTATAAGCAAATTGTAGATCATAATATCCAACAGTGCAAGTTAATTGGACGGTTTGTAAACTGCCACTGCCTCCAAACCGGCACCAATAATCATTTTTAGTCGATCCAGATTTTGTAGGCTGCCCAGGATATCGGATATGAATGGATCTATCACTGGCTTGTTCTATAAAGTAAGATGCGACCCTAATCAGCCACTGCCTCTCCCTCGCTGATTGATACCTATCCTTTATTTATTATTATGTATTATTGAAATAACTTTTAAAAATATTCTCACCTCTTCCGGCTGTTCCAGTCTCCATCGCACCCGTCACAGCCGGTACAGTGTATTGTTCCTCTACCCTGCAGCTTTTTACCGCCCCCTGTGATTGTTCCCTTGATCGAACAGTCATCCCATACACCATCAAACTGGGCAGCCATGGCCCCTGAGCTCTGGGCCTTGCCTTTCAGATCTCCGCCATCACTCTTGTATGGATCACGTCCGATTTCGAGGTTACTGTCAGTCCTGTAAAAACCGGTTATGTTCCCGACATTATCAACAGTTATTCTGAAAGCACCTCCGTCTGAATAGCCGTCGCAGCCCTTGCAACTTGCATAGAAGTCAGCGTCCAGCAGGCCACAGTGGGAGTACTCGGGACACTCAGGCGGCGTGGGAGGAGCGCCCGGCTCTTTCTTTTCAGGGGGAGCAGGTTCTTTTTCTTCGGGTGACTGAGGCGCAATTTTTTTCGGCGGCTTTTTCTCTTCAGGGTCCGCTGGCTCAGGTTTTTTTTGCTCCTGATTTTTCTTCTCTTTTTCTTCTTTAATTTTTTGTATTTTTTTATCTTTCTCCTTTTCTTCCTCTTCCCGTTCCTTGTCTATTGTTTCCAGCCCCGGCGATTTAAAAGGATCTTTCGGCTTTTTCTTGTCAGGGTCATCATCGTCAGTGCCATCATCACCGCCTTCTTGCTGCCTCTTCTTTTCTTCCTCCTCTTTCTTATTCTGCACATACTTCGTAAGACCGCCCAGATCAAATTTTGTAATAACTACTTTTGTAGAAGCCTTCTTCCCTCCAAAGGTCGCTGTCACAGGAATGGAAAAAGAGTCCTTACCTTCCGGGACATATCCAGCCCTGATTGTGGGCCCCAGGCCGCTTACCCATTTTGCCTTGACCAGTTCAACTGTCCTGTTTCCATTTTCGTCTTCATAGACTCCGCTTGCCGCGCACTTTGAAGTCTCCCCTTCATTAATCTCCGGGGGAGAACATCCTGCAACAATCTTTACAAGCTTCCGCTCCTGTGGCGGGGGCGGAGGCGCGGGATCTGAAGTCCCGGTTTTGGTCTCAGGCGGTTTTTTAACAACTTTTTCTTCCTTTTTCCCGGCCAGCTTTGCAACACAAAGGGTCCTTTTGCCGGTAACCTTCACAAGCCAGTCAGCATCATACTTGTCCAGTTTCATCAGTGCATCAGAAGCCTGCAGATACTGTTTTGCAACACCATCGGTTTTAACTTCATCACAACTGGTCAAAGTCAACTTGGCAGCCATCAGCCTGGCACTGACAGGGATCAGTTTGTAATACATACCGGATTTTGCAGCTGCCCCTTTCTGCATGTATTCATCAAGCCACTTCAGATGTCCGTCAATAGCAGCAAGTGTTGGGCCTATGCCCTTGATCTCGGTCGATCGTGTGTTCAGTTCTTTCTCAAAATCCGGCCACTCAGAACGGAGAGCATCTACTTTATTGATCAAATCTGTCTTTTCTTTTTTAAATGTTCTGAACAGTCCTTTTGCATTCTGACCCACTTCCTTTGTGTCCTTAACCGTCTGCGCAAAGTCACCGGCCTTGTGCATAAAGGGATTAGCCGCCTCTTTTATGAATCCCCCTGTTTCTCCTGAAGCATTCCAGGTCTGCAGGGCATTTAACACACCGTCAACGCGCTTTATTTCTCCCCGTGCCTCCCTGATTTTTTTCTTCATGCCCTCTATGTTTGCATAGACACCTTCAAGATCACATTCAGGAGAGAGCAGTTTCTTTTCAGCAGAACTTCCCAGTGCAATGGATGCTTCCAGTAGTTGATCAGAGGCACTTACAGGAGACATTGCCGTTCCGTCCTTTGCTCTTTTGAAGACTGTACATGAATCCAGTACAGATTCGGCACTTTCAAAACCCCTCTTTGCTTTCTTTGCATAATCTTCTGCCCTGGATGAGCACTCGCCTGCTTTTGACAGTTTATTCTGTATGTCTATGCATTCTCCCTTGACCTTGTCTGCTTTTTTATCAATGCTGTCAAAGCTTGCCATGAGGCCTTCCATTTTCACCTCTATCGCCATGGATTTAGCCTTGGTCTTTTTCTCAGCTTCCATTATTTTTTTCGCCAGCTTCCTTAATGCCTCGATCTGTGCATCAAGTTCTTCCAGTATCCTCTCTATGTCCGAGGTCTTCATCTGCTTGTCCACTGCGGCTACGGCATATTGATTTGCCCTTATGCACTGCTCCGTCTTTTTGAGCATTAATTGATTATAGGCTTCAGTCTTTTCATGGTGTGCAATAACCTTTTTCAGCCCATCCACTTCCTTTTTACCCTCTTCAAGTATCTTCACATCATCTTCAGTAATCCTGATTTGCTCCAGGAACCAGCCCGTCAAGAGGGACTTGACCCCTAATACCGCCCCTGCCGGGCCTGAAAGTATCTGCGTTACTGTCAGTCCCTGCATTGTCTTGATCAAAACAAACTGCCACGCCCTTATAATTTTGTCAGACACTCCCTCAGGCATTTCTCTTTTTACAAAGCTCTGTGCCTCTGCATTGGCCTGATTCTCTTCCTCCTGAAGCTCAGTCAGTTTCCGGCGTGCCTCATCAAGCTGATTCTGTGCTTCCTGCAACTCAGCGTCGGGATCAGCAGTATCCGCCCACGCAACCCTGGCAGTTGTGCCAATACTGATAAACAGAACCAGCATTATTGCAATAAATGATTTAACAGAAAATTTATTCATACCTGAGTTCATTATCAATTAGTATCTGTGTTTTCTTTGTGCCTTCAATGTTCAAAAAGGGGCATTTTTCAGGAACAGCCGTTTCACTGTTAACCCGGTCCCCTTCCATCCATCTGACCTTCCCATTACGCAGCCAGGGCAGTAAGTCAAAATCATATGAATCATTTATTATGTTCCAGCCAGTTCTTCCATCATCAAGAGTAAACCAGTATTCTTTTTGTGCCCACGACTGGGTTAATAGTCCGCCGGGAATTTGTTCTTCTGAAAAATAAGCAATGGGATATGCGATGTAACCACATTTCATAGAACTAATTGAAATAACAGCTGTCATCCCCTTCCTTTCCAGTATCCGGGGGATAACAAAAGGCGCGTCAGGCCCGGGACGGCATTCAAAAGGACCCGACTCAGGAATCAGACCATTCAGGTTCACGGCCCCTGATAGAAGTCTAAAGTGCTCGCATGAAGAAGGTTCAGCACAGGGCTGTTGTGTCCTGTCCATCCACCAGAAACCTTTCAAATCTACAGGATCGAAACAGTGAACCATCTCGGCACCGCAGAAGGGACAACGGCTTAATGAAACATCAGGAATCCAGTTCCAGTAATCATCAAGCAGTTTCTCGGTCCTGCGGAGCAATGGTTTGCGCTCGCTCTCAAGGGCCTTCCATTGAGGATCAGATTCTGACAGCTTGTGTTCAATATCCACCTCGATACTGCGCATTGCGAGAATCAGCTCCCGGTGTTCAGTAATGATTTCATTGCGCCTTCTAATTAAATCAGCTGATATCATAAAAACTTGCTAAGCCTCTCATTTCTACCTTCATTAATAGGGCCATGGAACTCCCATTTTTGTTTCGTAGAATTTCTTCATTTCAGCAGCAGTTCCAAGCGGAATGGCAGTTCCGTCAGGGGTAAATACAACTGCCCCAGGATCGGCTTTCTTTACAGGTACCTTGCTGGGATCAGGTATCCAGTCATCCTGTCCACCATGCTGAAAGAAGTCCTTCTCCCCTCCTGTCAAATGATTGTTAAGCTGTTTACGGACCGGCCGGCCGGACACATCTACTCCATTGGCATTATATTTTTTACCCGAGCCATAGGAAACCTGATCTATTGTGCCGTCACTGTTCCTTCTGTATACACCGTGAAGATCATAATCACCATGAATTCCCTTCGCAACTTTTTTACTACCATCAGGAAGTGTTTGAACCTTTTCTACTACCCCGGTTTTTTTATTGACCTGATAGCCGTGCTTGTTTATCATGTCATCGCCATAGGAGCTCCACGTATCAACCGCTTTTTTTCTCTGGCTTTTCAGTGTGGCTGACTTGGCTGGATCAGCTGCTGCGATTGCATCATCCCAGGCCCTCGCCTGTACTGGATGAGTCGGGTCAACTACCAGTCCCTTGTTTTTCCCGACCTTTGCTGTTTTTGCCTTGCAGGTCATCGGTTTCGGCATGTAGTCCGGATCGGAGAAGTATTTAATGCTGTCTACATTTCCGTCGCGGACTATCACAAAAAGACCCTTTTCCTGTGCAAAAGCTGACATTCTCTGCGCGTGGTCCTGCCTGAAGCCATGTTTATTCTGGAGTTTGTTCAGAACACCATCGGGAAGGTTTTTCGCGATTTTCCCGATGTTCTTAAGCGGTACATTGCTATCGTGCTTACCTGGTTTCGGAGGTCCACGTGCAGCCTTCTTAGCTGCCTTGGCCTTTTCGGCCTTTGCTGCAGCGCGTTGAACGGACTTTTCAAGCTGCGCTATATACTCCTTTTGCTTGAGTGTTTTAATGCGAGCGGCCTTTACCTTGTTTTTCAGAGCCTCGAATTCACCAAGTATCCTTTGCCGCTTGGCAGCCAGTTTGGATTTCTTGTGGGCATTTACTATGGAGTCCTTCAGGGCCTTTCCCATTATATAAGCATCATAGGCAGGATCAAGAACAGTGGCAGCAGTCGACAGACCAAGCCTTGTCATGGCCCTCAGCAGGTTTGCCTTAAGTTTGTCAGCAGCTTCCTTTTTTTCCCTTTCTGACTGTTTCTTTACATAGGCAATGTTCTCAAGCTGCTGTTGATAGTGCGGCAGGGAAAGAAGGCATTCCCTGTATTTTCTCAGGTCTGCCTTGAGAATGGGATCCACCGATGTCCTCCAGCTCCTCTTCAGGATACCGCTTATTTCAAAGGGTGTTTTGCCCTGAAGCATGTGGAGAGGTGGGTAGTCATAATACTTGGCCCCTGCATGTTCATAGTAATGTCTGCCGCTGCCGTCGACCTTCAGGCTGCCCGGGTAGGATTTGGAGTTATCGTAATGAGTAAAGGGGCGGTCATAATATCTGTTTCCGCCCTCCTCGTAATAGTACCTGCCGATACCTTCTGTTGCAGCGTCTCCATCAGTTATATCCTGTTGATCAAATTTCAGCTCCCCTGAATAGGACGTGGAAGCAAAAGACAGTACTGTTGCGAGAAGTAATGCAGGAATAAGGAAGATATGTAAAAGCTTACCGCTTAACCTGGTTTTATTCATGATATTCATTAACGCACTTTAAAGTCATGCCATTCAAAGATACAGATTACGTCAGCTATTCTATCCCTTAATCTATGTTTTTTGTCTGTTATTTGAGAGTTACCCTGTCCCCCCTCTGAACAGGAACACTGCCCATACTTGCTGTCACCTGGGCAAAACTAACATTATCCTTTACTGAAAAGATACTGATCTCTGCTGTCTTCTCGCATTCGACATAGATCAGCATCCCGGTCACAGGATCGGTTATCCTGTTTACCTCGGCCTCTACAATCATCTCCTGTCCAACATGGATATTCTGGTTGCTTCCGGCATTGATGATGACTGTCCCATCCGGTTTCACTGCAGCAACCAGTCCCTTCCAGGGGATCCGTCTGAGGTCCTCGAATATCTTCACTACGGCGTCCCGTATTGCCAGTCGCGTCGCCTGACCGATCACGGTCTTCTCAAACTCCTTGGACACCGTTGTCAGGCCTGCAACACCAAGCGCCCGCTGGGTGCTTTCCCGGGTGATCTCCCCCCTAGCCTCTACGCTCTTGATGATGCTCCCCGTGTTGATGTCTATAAGACGAATATCCAGTCGTACCACCCCAGTGACAGTCTCCTTTCCATGCTTGAACTCGGGGTCTGCAGCGACAAGGGCATCAATCACGTCGGATGCCTCAAATATCCCAACAATCTCTGCTGCCTTGCCGATGCTCAGCTTTGTCCCTGAGGCTTTCCCCTGAACGCTTTCTGAAAATTCGGTGATGACCCCCTTGATAATGACCTGTGCGCCCAAAAGCTTCCCCGCCTTCGCAGATGACTCCTGTGTAACAGCCCGCGACTGTTTCAACAGCAGCTCGTCCCTCAGGTCTGAGACCGCATCCCTGTCTATGACCAAGAAGTTCTTACTCTTTGACAGTGCCGTTATAAGCTGGGCCTTCAGTCCGCGTTCCGCTTTCAGTCCAGAGGGGAGTCCCGATACGGCTACTTCAAATGAGGAAATGAGCACCCTCTTTGTAGGGATGTCCGGATCAAAGGGGATCTCAAAGGGTGGAAGTTGGGGTAATGCTGCTTCCTGCTTTTCCTGAGTACCGGTATCCCTGCTATCAGCTTCGGTATCTGCCCTTAGATTCCCGCCAATTAATAGGATTAATCCTGTTAAGAAAAGAAAGATGATAGAAAATAAACGAAATATATTAAGATTTGCCACACTGCCCCCCGCACTATGCCGATATATCTTTCATCCTGAGGGACGAATCTCTGTCAGCTCTCTGACTCTGTTTACTGCTTTTCTTCCTTCGATAATTAAAATTATAGTTTGTTTAAGGCGGATATGCAAAATAATTTACTTTAAAATAACATCTCACTGAAAAAGCGTCCGTTTCAGAAAAGGCGGGAAGATCCTAATTTGTGCATCAGGTTATCAAACTCCATCAATCGTCGAGATCTTTTAACTCATGAACTGCATGGTCAAGGTCTTCAACAGATTTTCTGAATTCTTGTCTACTCATTCTTTTTTTCTCCATAAAACGTCTCATCATCCTGCTTTTGAAGGCAAAGGGGTCTTCACTTCTTTGGTAGCCGTATCTCTCCTCAAGCACATCCTGAAGGGCTTTTCTGTCCTCCTCCATCTGCCTGTAGGTAACAATAAAAGAAAGCATCTCAATAACAGTGTCAATTTCAATGTCTTCAGTCTTTTCAATCTTTTGTTTAACTTTTTCAGGCTCCTGTTTTTGTTTATGCTCACCTTCAGATACAGCTGGAAAAGATACTGCAAAGATCGGCAAAATTAATAATATAATGAGTGCGTGTTTCATAATGATGTCTCCTTTTATTGCTTTTTTGCATGTTTCAGATTGATGTCTTTTCTGATTCACATAAAAGAATGTAGAGAACATATTCCTTTTTATTTAAATTATAGCAGTTGTTTGACAATCTGTGTTCATACTCTTTTTTTCAATTATATTATGGCTTTTCTTAGATTATTAGGAAATAAGTGCGCTGCATCTCAATATTTTAAGAAAAAAGCCGAATATATATATATGAAGCGATTGATATTTATTATGATCTTAGTGTTCATTAATTCTTTAATCCTGACAATAAATTCATATGCTGATTGTATAGTCGGCAATTGTGAAAATGGATACGGATCCAGGACATGGCAGGATGGATCTGAGTACACAGGTGAATGGAAAGATGGAATGCCCTATGGACACGGTACCTTCTCATCACCTGAGGGCGTAAAATATACTGGTGAACTGAGAAACGGTATCCCTCACGGACAGGGCATGCTCTTATCGCCGTCAGGCGTAAAATATATCGGTGCACTGAGTAATGGAATCCCTCATGGACAGGGTACGCTCCTATCGCCGTCGGGTGTAAAATATACAGGGATACTGATAAACGGTATTCGCTCTGGACATGGCACCATGACATGGGAAAATGGTGATAAGTATTCCGGAGAATGGGATAACGGTAAACAATATGGTCAATGCACTACCAATACATATGGTGATAAGTTTTCAGGCTTTATTATAACTGGTAAGTAACGCTCCGCAGCATTTTTTCTTTGCACTTCTAATCAACATAGTTCAGTTTTTGAGGGAGTATTCGAAAATTATCTCGTTGACAATGCCATTTTTTCTGATAACATTAAATTAGGCTTAATAAAGGAATTTCCTCTTGTTTCATGAAAAAAAGCATGCCCTCTAACTACTTATAAAAATATAATTTCAACATAAATTGTATGGAGGAGATCATGAAAAAGTCAGCTCTGACACTTGTTCTTATTGTGAATCTTAGTTTTATCCTTGGTTGTAGCCATAATGCCCAAGACTTTTCACATTCATTAATTCACCCTGTGCTTGACCGCATATTAACAAGTGGAGAAATTAGAGTAGGGACTGCAGGAAGCATGCCTCCTCTCAATATGACCACCAAAGATGGGGAAGTAATTGGACTTGAGCCTGACATTGCAAAAGCCATTGCCGATGCCATGGGTGTGAAATTGAGACTTGAGACAATGCCTTTTTCTGAATTGCTACCGTCAATGGAAGAAGGTAAAATTGACATGATCATGTCCGGCATGACCATAACCTCAAGACGAAATCTGAAAGTAGCTTTTGTCGGCCCCTATTTAACGTCCGGGAAAGCCTATTTAACAAAAATACAAACAATAACTGCTGTGGATGACGTTACTACATTAAATAGTTCTGACATAAAACTTGCTGCATTAGAAGGCTCCACAAGTCAGGAATTTGCTGAAACAGTTTTTTCAAACGCCACACTTATGACAGTAAAAAGTTATGATGAAGGCGTTGACATGGTGATTCGCGACGAGGTTCATGCACTGATAGCCGATTATCCGATATGTGTAATATCCGTCGTCCGTTTTCCGGACAAGGGTCTAAGGTCCGTAAATACCCCCCTCACTTATGAACCGTTGGGAATTGCAATACCGGCGAATGATCCGCACCTGATCAACTGGACAGAAAATTTTCTCTTGTCTCTTGAAGGAAGCGGTGCACTGAAAGAGCTGAAAACGCGCTGGTTTGAGAATCCTACATGGTTAGATAAATTGCCATAGAGAAATGTTGGCCACTATGCTTTGCTCTGCCAGATTTCAACAAGGAGGTAACGTGAAAAGAGGATGAAGGGAGAATAGATTTAATGGAACAAGTGATTGAGTGTTAGCTAACAGATAATTTTTGCATAGAAGCAGCCATGAGAAAAAGCACAAAACCAATAAACCTGGTGTCGTTCTTAAAGCGATTGAAGTAAAGCGAAGAGCTACTGAATCCCGGTACAATTCTGCTACAATCGAAGACTTAATTCTTAAGGTAAATTCTAGAATAGATAGCATAAGTCCCTGTAAAGAATGGCGCCCCCTGCATGACTCGAACATGCGACACCAGGATTAGGAATCCTGTGCTCTATCCACCTGAGCTAAGGGGGCACATTAGTCTTAAGCTTTCAGACGTCAGCTGTCAGCAAAAAAATAATCATATTTTTCAGTGGCTGAAGGCTGATTACTGATCGCTGATTGCTTTTTTGGTCGGGGCGAGAGGATTTGAACCTCCGACCTCACGGTCCCGAACCGTGCGCGCTACCAGGCTGCGCTACGCCCCGTGCATCAAATCAGCGTACAATAATACCACATTTTGCTCGGTAAAATCGCTTGTGCTCAGGGCGAAGCGACATAACTGATCCTACATTTTTTCCATGGGTTCACCGCAGCAGACAAGCTCTCCCCCGCCCGCTTTTGTTACCTTTACTTCATTTCCGCAGACATTGCACTTGTACTCCTCGCCGATACTGTCAACATTCATAATTCATCTCCTTTCATTACCCTGCATTTACATTGCCGTTAAATACTCTCTGTAGAACATTATAGCAGGAAGCGGGGTTCTTCCAAATTCCAGACAATCCTATTGGAGGTTATAACGGAATGAGCTACAGCTCAAATGCATCTCTGATGAGCTCACATTCGGTCCTCCCGTTGACAATATGAACACTGACTACATCAAACCTGCATGGCGGGATATTCCTGAGTTTTTTTAAATACAGCAGGGCGGTCCGGGTTATCATGCGTTTTTTACGGCTGTTCACTGCCTCAAAAGGCATTCCATACTGGATACTTTCTCGTGTCTTAACCTCAATAAAAGACAATGTTCCCCTGTCATCGGCTATAATGTCAATTTCACCAATTCGGGTCTTGAAGTTCTGCTCGATTATGACGTAGCCTTGTGTTTTGAGAAATGCCGCAGCGATCCCCTCGCCTTTCTGCCCTAATTTCATTTCATGTCCCCCTGTCAGCTATAAGCTGTCAGCTCTCAGCAGTCAGCTTTTCTTTGTCCCTTTGTCCCTTTGCTACTTTGTGCCTGCAGTTTCAATGCTTCTGAAAAAACAGGTCCTGCTGCCGGTGTGGCATGCCCCTTTGCCCACCTGCTCTACTTTTACAAGAACTGTGTCTGCGTCGCAGTCATAGAAAACTTCCTTTACTATCTGAACATTGCCTGATGTCTCGCCCTTGACCCAGAACTCCTGCCTGGAGCGGCTCCAGAAACAGGTTTTCCCTGTCGTAACTGTCCTTCTCAGAGATTCCTCGTTCATATATCCAAGCATCAGCACTTCACCAGTGTTTACTTCCTGTATTATCGCGGGGATCAAGCCTTTATGATCGTATTTCAATTCCGGTAGCATAGAGCCTCCTTGCCAGTATTTATCACTCTATATATAAAGTGTCATAGTATAAGACAATATTTAATGAATTTCCAATTTATTCAGAAACATCTTCGCTCCTTGAATATCTAATATGGAGAGCCAGTATTTCCGACAGCTTATGGACAACACTATGTTATAATCAGATATATTTTTTAGCCAGTTAGAATAGAAATGAAAAAATATCCGCTTATCTTTGTTCTGTTTTTTGTATCACTGTCATTTTGTTACACGGCATTGGCAGCTACACCTCATATCATTGGTCCTGACATGGATATTGTCGATAATAATATTATTGTGAACCTCTCCATAGACAATATTGATGAGCTGGAATCAACAATTAATGCGGGGATTGCCAAAGAAATCGTCTTTACCGTTGAGCTTCTCCGGGTATGGAGATTCTGGCCTGATGAGTTTGTTGTATCCAAGAGAATAGAAAAGGTGATTAAATATGATAACCTGAGAGAGCATTATATGGTCTCTTCATATGACGGCATTAGCAGGGTTGATTACAACTTTAAAGACTATAATGCTGTGAGGGACTGGCTCTTTACCGCTGACAACATTAATCTTGCAAATGCTAAGGGACTGGACCCGAGCAATTATTATGTCAGAGTGATTGTCGAATCCCGGAGCATTGAGCAGTTACCGCTGCTCGGGGTGCTTATTCACCTCCTTCCTGAAGTGGAAATGAGCCTTGCCAAAGAATCTGAACCCTTCTTTATCGAGGCTATTGAATGAAAAATCTTCGGGTTCTTCTCGGTCTTTTTATCCTCAGTTTTGCCGCAATAATCATTACAGGCGCAGTTCTGAATTACCTCGGCATTGAACACGGCTCCCTTCTGATCAAAGTCGGCTTCATTTTTATGATAGTTAATGTCATCCTTTATCTCCTTCTGCTGATTGTATATGTCGTTAGAAACCTGTTTATCGTTTACACAGAGAAGCGGCGCAAAATAATCGGCTCCAGATTCAGAACCAAACTCGTCATGTCATTCCTGGGTCTCGTGCTCATTCCCTCTGCACTCCTCCTCATTCTCTCAAATCAGTTATTGAATAACTCAATTGATACCTGGTTTTCACTGCAGATACAGAAACCCATTTATGATTCGATGGATATTGCTAAATCGTTATATTTAATGGAAAGGGAAAATGCTCTAAAGCAGGCTGAGCTCCTTGCTTCTGACAGGGAAATCTTCAACCGTGTCCGAAAGTCAGGATCTCTGAGAGACAGCATAAGCTTTTCTCTTCTGGACAGTCCGGATGATTCAACAGTAGTAGTTGAAGCGTTTAAGGGAATATCAGGTACGGATATAATCTCCAGTGACAAAGGTGATATTATTCGAGCTGCAGCCCCGTTAAATGAAGGCGGAGGCGTAACCGGTGTTGTTGTTATCGAGACTTTAATACCATTAAATGTAGTTTCCAAAATGGAGGCCATTCAAAAGGCGTTCAACGATTATATTCAGATAAAGCTGCAGCAAAATCCTGTGAGATTTATATACTTCCTCATGCTTACCGTTGCAGCACTTGTTATCATCTTTCTCGCTCTCTGGATATCTCTCCGTATAGCCAAGAGCATAACTGTTCCGATTCAGTCCCTTGCTGAAGCGACCAGGACAGTTGCCCATGGCGATCTTGACTTCAGAATAGATCTCAGGCGGGATGATGAAATAGGCATGCTGATTAACTCCTTTAATAAAATGCTTGATGAAATCAAGACAGGAAAACAGTCCCTTGAAAATGCCTACAGGGAATCAGACCAGAGAAGGCTTGGCATGGAAACTATCCTGGAAAGTATTAATACCGGGGTTATCTTCTTTGACAGACCCGGAAGGATCATGACGCTGAACCACGCGGCATGTGATATGCTCAGCATCGACCGGCAGGCGATTGAAGGGAAGAGCTACAAGGAGCTCCTCATAAGACTCAAGTCTGACGATGTTACTTCCATGGTGAAGCGGTTAAGCGAGAAAGGCTATGGTTCCGTTGAAAAAGAAATTCACCTGTATATCAAAGGAAGGCCCCTTGATGTAAGGGTGTATATGACAACCATTGAAGATTCAGAAAATAACTTTATCGGCACGCTTGTAGTATTTGATGACCTCACAGAAATTATTATGGCGCAGCGTGCCATCGCCTGGCAGGAAGTCGCAAAGAGGATCGCTCACGAGATAAAGAACCCCCTGACTCCCATACGACTCTCCGCTGAAAGACTGTTAAAAAAATGGAAAAGCGGATCAGATGACTTTGAGGATGTCCTGCTCAGGTCGACCAAGACGATAGTCAATGAGGTAAACAGCCTGCGGTCCCTGGTTGATGAATTCGCGCGGTTTGGTAAAATGCCCAAGATCAACCTCGAACCGACGAGTATTAAATCAATAATCGGGGAAGTGGCTGATTTATACAGCAATCTGAAAGAAACTGAAATCATAGTGTCATTCAAATCCGATCTGCCTGATGTTGATATTGACCGTAAGCAGATTAAAATGGCACTGATTAACCTGATAGATAACGCGATCCAGTCACAAACGGAAAAAATATGGATCACCGCATATTTCCATTCTACGGTAGACATGATCCGTATAGAGGTCAGTGACAACGGAACAGGCATACGGGCCGAAGACAAGGGGAAGCTTTTTTTCCCGTACTTTTCCACCAAAAAAGAAGGCACCGGTCTGGGCCTTGCAATTGTCAACAGCATCATATCAAAACATAGAGGGTATATCAGGGTCAGGGACAATGAGCCAAAAGGAACTCAGTTCATTGTTGAGCTTCCTGTTGGTCAGAAGTGATGGGAGCTGGACCATATTTTACCTGCATAATGTATAATGGATATGATTTTCTGAAGGAGATTTATTGAAGAATGGGCAGATCTTTAAATACAACTATACTCGTAGTTGATGATGAAGAAAGTATTGTTGATTCATTAACAGGCATTCTCGAAGATGAAGGATATGAGGTGATTACCGCTTCATCAGGCGAGGAGGCCTTGACCATGTATGCCAAATCTTTGCCTGATCTGGTTCTCCTCGATGTGTGGCTCCCGGGCATTGACGGTTTAGAAACATTAAAGAGGCTGAGAGATAAAAATGAGACTGCCTCTGTCATAATGATTTCCGGACACAGCACGATTGATGTTGCAGTCCAAGCGCTTAAACTTGGCGCCTACGATTTTCTGGAAAAACCACTTTCTCTTGACAAGGTGCTCATTCTCGTTAAGAGAGCAGTGGAAAAACAGAAACTCGTAAGAGAAAACATAGCCTTAAAAATGAGCATAGCCGAAAAATGGGAAATCAGGGGAAACAACGCCGGGATCATCGCCCTCAAAGAGAAAATCAGTAAAGCTGCCGTCTCTGAGGGAAGAGTCGTCATCTATGGTGAAAGCGGAGCGGGTAAAGAGCTTGTCGCGCGGGCCCTGCACCAGGAATCCGGCAGGAAAGACAAAAGCTTTGTTGAAGTCAACTGCGCCGCAATTCCCCAGGAGCTGATAGAAAGCGAATTATTCGGACATGAGAAAGGGTCCTTTACCGGAGCTTTCGAGGCGAAAAAAGGTAAATTCGAACTTGCCAATGAAGGCACCCTCTTTCTCGATGAAGTCGGAGACATGTCTCTGGCGACTCAGGCCAAAGTCCTGCGCGTCATCGAAACACAGGAATTTCAACGTGTCGGCGGGAGCAAAAAAATAAAAGTAAATGTACGGCTTATTGCAGCAACAAACAAAGACCTGGAAGAGGAGATACAGAAGTCTAATTTCAGGGAAGACCTTTACTTCAGGCTTAATGTCATCCCCATTGAGGTCCCACCCCTCAGAGAGAGACGGGAAGACATCCCGGTTCTCGTCGATTATTTCCTCAGGACTTTTGCTGATCAATATGGACAAAAGCCCAAGAAAGTAAGCAAGGGAACCCTTGATTCACTGAAGAACTATGACTGGCCCGGTAATGTCCGGGAGCTGAAGAATATTATAGAGCGTTTTGTGATTATGAATACGTCTGAAGTTATCGACGCAAAAGAAATACAGTCTTTCAAGGGTGCCAAATCCGATTACTCAGTTTACAAGACATTAAGGGATGCCAGGGAGAATTTCGAGAAAGACTTTATCCTGAAAAAACTCCAGGAAAATAACTGGAACATATCAAAAACCGCTGAAGAACTGGAAATTGAAAGAAGCAACCTTCATAGAAAAATAAAGGCACTCGGCATAGAAACACCATAATCCGGCAACTCGTTTACCCCGGGCTTTCTTCCTGATCAATAATGTTTTGTATCTCGTCAAGATCCTGATGGATGTCCGGCGACGGATTTGTTCTTGCCGGCTGTCTGCGCGGTGCGGCCCTTCTGCTGCGCTGCGGCCTGCGCTGCCTGGGTTTTCTGACCGCCCTGTTGGTTCTCTTTGGCGGTGTTCTCTTGATTGCCCTTCTCGCGGGTGCCTTAATGCCCTTGTCCTCACGAAGTTTCACTTCAAAAGGGTCTCCGTCTCTGAGGAAAACAACTTTGTCCTCGAGAATATCTGAAATAACATATCCGGCAACCGAATCATTTATGCGATACGTTTTAGTTGATTTTGAATCAGGATCTTCCAGTATCGCGGTCTTGATGTCATTTAGAATAATTGTGCCAAATAATTTGGGCGGGTTCCGTGGAGGCGCTTTTTCCTCAACCTTCTCGACTTTTTCGGACTTGGACCTTGACGGCTTAAAAAGATCAAGTGTTGATATAGCCTCATAGGCAGCTGGATTGATCACTTTGTCCCTGCGTCGCGAAGGGATTTCTTTCTTCACCTTTTTGCTTCCCTCCACAATTGTGGGGATCTCGACGGACTGTCCGGAAACATCATACAATTTGAGGCCGAGAATGGCTATGATAGCAACCAGGATCAGGTTTATAAGAAAATAGTTACGCAGCATTTTCTTTCTCTTTTCTGTTTTTTTCTTCCTCAGCAGGCTTCTTAATGAATCCGGTTACAACTAATGTAGTATAAATATCATCAGGTTTGGATATGTTTGTCACGCGAATCTTCATTTCTGAAATCATAAGCATGTAGGGTGATCTCTGGATCTGAACCAGCAGAGACTTGAGTTCATTTGTCGCTGCTTTAAACCCTATTTCCACGGGAATCGCAAGATACATATCCGCGTCAACAGGATTAATCGCCCGTTCCAGCTTCACATCAATATTTAATGAGGTGGCCATCTCTTTCAAAGTTCTCTGCAATGTTGCTGCAGCGACCGGAGGCTTCCCCCCTTTTAACAGTGCCCGTTCCTGCCTGTCGAGCTCCTGCTTAATTGCCGTTGTCTTTTTCTCCAAATAGTCCTTTTCTTCAATCTTGGCGAGCTGTTTGCGGATCATAAAGCGTTTTTCTTCAGATACATCTGTGACTTTGCTCTTCGTATCACTGTACCACGTGAACAGATTAAAGAGAATAATCAGCACAACAACAACAATGCCATATACAATAAATTTTCTTTCCCTGTCGTTAACTTTAAAGGGGAGGTTCACTCTTTTGGTTCCTTCTTTTCAGGTTCAGTTTTTTTTATTGGATTTGATATCTCCACCTCTTCCGATACGGACGGCTTAATGAGTTTTGCGCTAAGCTTAAACTGCTCTTTGTTCTTGGTCTTTTTAATCGGACCCACAAACTCTACTTTCTCAAAAAGCGGTGAATCTTCCAGAAGCGGGATCAGGATTGAGGAAGAGGCTGCGAAGCCGTTAATAATTAATTCGCCCCCTTCTTTCTTTTTGTCCTTCAGTTCAAACCCTTTATAATGCAGGTTCGTTACCCAGGCGTCCCGGGGTATAATATTGGCAAGCTCAGTAAGTATCTCAAGGGTCATCTCATTTTCCCTGATGCTGTGCAGGAAATCGCTGCTCTTTTTGTATGTTTTTGTATTCTCGGTAATGTTGTGTATGGATTCTACAACTGGCGCGTTTTCTTTCAACACAGCGTCCATGGACCCCAGGGCCTTTTTGTGGTTCATCGCATCAGTTGCGAATATAGCTATTGCGAGCAGAATAGCAAGAACCAGGAATATTTTTGTTGCCATCGGTGCTATATTTTTAATTTCATAGTCAGTTTTATGAGGCATTAAATTAATTTTGTACGTCCCGATGCCCAGCCCGGCAAAACATGCTCCCACAGATGATGACAGCCCGTTCATTTTTACTCCCCTCAGGGATCCGGAAAACCGAGTGATATGGTCTACAGATATTGCTTTTGCCTTTATCAGGGCTTCCAGCTGCTCCACAACTCCCGGCATGGAAGTGGCATCACCCGTCACAATCAGTTTGTTTAAATGAGGGTCTTGCAGAGAATGAAGAATCGCCGCAAGGTGGTTGACAATGTCCTTTGCAAACTCCTCCATTGACTGACTGGAGTTCATGGGCAATGATTTCATATCAACACAAAATCCATTTTTGATGACAGCCATGCTGACATACATTTTGTCAAAGTTAAGACAGATATTGGTCTCTCCTTTATTGCCCAGCATATCAGATTTCCTTACAATACCGACTACATCCTGCCAGCCACCCACTGATACTCCGCTGAGTTCAACAGTATTCAGCACCGCAAAAGAAGATAAGGTGATGGCATTAGGGGCAAGGGAGAGTTTGTCGAGAAAATCTTTTATAAACTCAATTTTCTGTTTCTGTACTACCACGAAGACTGTTGAATACCTCGATTCAACTTTATCAACAACGAGAAAGTCATAGGCAACCTCGTCAATCTCAAAAGGTATGTGCCGTTCAACTTCAAACTTCATCAGGCTGGCCAGCGCGTTTTTTGCCTTACCTTTCATGGACGGGATGTCAATGAATTTCGTAATAGCCCATTTATCCGTTATACTGACAAAAACTTTATTTATGTCGGTGCTGTGCTGGCCAATGTAGTCGCGGATTTCATTGGCCATTGCCTCAGGTTCTCTCATTACAAACGTGGAAGAAGATAAAACAGATATGCCTGAGAGGTCGTTGTTCATATACGTCACAACAACTGATTCTTCCTTAAACTCTATACCGAGAAATATGCCAAAGAGGTTGTCAAATAATGTTGTCATTCCAGTAAACTATCTCCAGATCTCTGTTGTTCTTTTCAAATACTGTCTTTATGGTCCTTTTAATTTTACCATCAGTGTTTACCCCGGTTGAAATAACGGTAAAATACGAAGATGACACCTTACCCCTTGACCGCGGGCTTCTGATAGGGTCCATTTCTCTCAAGGTTAAAATATTGTTTGCCTCCTGAAGTCCAAACACAATCTCAAGGACTCGTTCAGTCGCTGTATTGATGTTTACAATACCGGTATTGTAAACAGTCAGATATTTCATAACACCTTCATAGGAATCCTCTTCTTCCTCCCCGGTTGTGCCGTATAATATTTCCGGAGTCATACCTTTAACAAGGAGGAGTTCTTCAATAGCCTCCAGGGGGGCATCTTTGGAGCTGTAGGGTTCATCAAGAGAATTGTAATAGTCCTCTTCAGCACCATTCAGAAGATGCAGGTCATTTGGATCTCTCCAGTCAAAAATTGAATCAGCTATCACATCAACATCTTCGCTCTCCACACCGGTACTGTCCAGGAGATATTTAAGCTGCTCCAAAGAAGCAGTATTAACATTTATTTTACTGTCTTCATCTGTAATAGTATACTCAAAGCTGCCCGCGCCAAGCTCTCCGGACCGGCTTATTACTTCTTCTTCATCCTCCTGATCTTTAAATGCAAGTTTGGCCTCTTCATCTAAATACGTGACGTCTGAACTTTTTGTTGAGAGAATCTCCAGTTTGGCCTGCTCAATACCGGCCATCGCAAGCTGATATGCTATCTCTTCCTCTTTAAAATTCTTCGTAATATTAATTTCTGTTCTCATCGAATAGGCAAACTCACCCACAATAGCCATAAGTACAACAACAACCCAAACAACGAGTACAAGTGCAACTGCTCCCTGGTCATTGGTGAGCATCCCTGGATTTTGAGACTTGTATTTCATCTGAATGATATTATTCTTTTTCTTTATTATCACTTGCGCGTCCCATTGGTATATGTATTAAAAACGGCTCAAAATAGGAAATCTTGACCTTAACCGCACCGGGAAGATTTTCCCCATAGTCCCATGATTCTTTCCACTCCTCATCATCAATTGAGTAGTATTCGAGTTTAAATTCAACAACATCAGAGTCCACAATTTCTTCTTTGCCCTTTGTCTTTTCCTCAAATTCCTTGTCCGGCAGAAACCCCTCTTTCATGAAGAGAACCCCTTCTTCAGTGGAGTATCTCACCCACCTAAAGCCACCGTATGGTTTGTCAGCTATCGCTGTTGCAAACAATATCGAGTCCTCATCACCCTGAAAGAGCACGGCCTTGTCATCATCTACATCTATCTCATATGGGTAGGAAGATTTAATCTGCTGTGACAGCATGCCCGACAAAACTCTAAACCTCTGGGTCAAACTTGTCTCCCGTTCCCCTTTCCCCCATGCGTCCATTCCAAGACGAAATCCATTTCCGATAATGAGAGTAACAAGGGCCAGGACCGTTGTCGCCACCATAAGCTCTACCAGCGTAAATCCCTCAACAGATCTGTTATAATTGATCTTCATTTTCTACCGCCTTCAGGCTTACCAGTTCCAATGACCTTTCCCTGTTACGCGCTTCAGACCAGGTAACAATTACCTTGATTTTCTTAAGGATATAGGATGACTCTTCAGGTTCTTTATATGTTTCTATTTCAGCCAGCCAACTATATCCATCCTCAAATTTTCCGCTGCCATCTTCAGGATTAGCAGATAGTTCCTCCATCTTGTCTTTAGCGTGCACAACTGCCCGGGTGTAGTCACAGGAAGCCTTGCTGGCCTGAAGCCCTCCTGCAAAAAGCTGCATTATCAGGACAAAAGTCAGGCTGACTATTGCAAATGACACGATCACCTCTATCAGGGTAAATCCCCCTTCCATTGACTCCGCGGGACACTCCCCTGCAGGCTTTATTGTCGTGCTTCGCTGTGCAAACAGTTGGCTATTACTTTCCTGTGTTATCATCCTATTCAATTGCTTCAACTTCAACTTTTCCGGTTATTCTGTTTATGACAATGAAAAAACCTCTCCCTTTCTCGTCCCTGGTCTCAACAATACCCCCGGAAGAGTTACCTCGCGGATAAAACTCAACGTCACAGTCATGATCCTCCCTGTCTTCCACAGTGACAGAAAGCCCTTCAGGTATCGGTTTTTCAACAGCAGTGACAGCAGCAGCATCTTCCTGTGATGTACGGGACGTGAGTCTATACACAGCATCATCATTTTCAATAATAAAACAGTAGTTCTTCTTCTCTGATGCCGCATGGTTTCTCGCATATCGCAGCACCGCCGATATCTCCTTTGTAAGTGTGCGCAGGGCAAGCCTGCCTGATCCACTCCCTACATATACACCAACGAGCCCGGCAGCAATGCCAATTATTACCAGAACAAGAATTACTTCTATGAGCGTAAACCCTCGTTGATAAGAGGCTCCCGCTGAGTTTTTCTTTCGGATGTTCATTTTCACCAGCTTTTGTCTTTCCCACTCATCAAAACATAATGGTAGCAGCATCCCTGTAAGAGTTATTAATTTAGCCCTTTCCAGCTCGCAACGTCTCTGTTCTCTCCTTCGCCGCCTTCTGAATTGTCCGCTCCGAGAGAATAAAGGTCATAGTCTCCGTGCTCCCCGGGCATAGAGTATTTGTACTCATTACCCCACGGGTCAAGGGGGATTTCATTTTTCCTTAAATACGGGCCGCTCCAGTCTTCAGCACCGGAGTCTTTCGAGACCAGTCCTTCAAGTGATGATGGATAACTGCCGACATCCAGGCGGTAGGAATCCAGTGCCGTACCGAAAAGTTCAATCTGGGCATACGCCGAGTTTGTCTTTGCCTTTCCCAGTTTTCCGAACATTTTTGGTACAACCAGTGCTGCAAGAAGCCCAAGAATGATCATGACGACCATCAACTCAATCAAGGTGAACCCCGCCCGGGATTTCAGTATTCTTTTCTTCCTCTCGTTATTCATGTATACCTCCGTATCTCTGAAGATGTGTTATGTCGTTGCCGTCTCATACACATCAATAAGATGTATATATATGATATCAGGAGCCGGCATTTCTTATTCAATCAGCCTTAATTAAGTGAATCAATTCTGCTTCTGTCAGAAGGGAAGCTCATTCACACTGAATATTGCAAGCAGCATAGATATAACAATAAACCCTATCACAAGACCCATCAAGAGGATGAGCGCGGGTTCGAGCAGGGCTAAAAGACGCTTGACAGTGGTCCTCACCTCAATATCAAACCTGTCAGCTATTTTAATAAGCATTTCATCAAGTCTGCCTGTTTCCTCCCCGACCGTAACCATATGAACAGCGATGGGGGGAAATATATCACTCTTCCGTAAAGATTCAGCTATACCCTTGCCCTTTCGGGCAGATTCTCTGACAGAGGCTATAATATCAGAAATTTTATCGCTCTCAAGAGTTCCCTTCACGATCTGAAATGCGCTCAGCAGTGGTACACCGCTTGCCAGTAATGTGCCGAGTGTCCGTGCAAAACGGGACACAGCTGTCTCCTTAAAGAGCGTGCCAAACACCGGGACTCTGAATTTCATCCTGTCCCAGGCCTTTCTTCCCTTCGCGGTTTTCACATAACGCCTGACTAAAACAATCGCGACTGAAATAATCAGCAGCATTACCCACCAATAGTTTATAAGCGCATTGCTCACAGAAAGCAACAGAACAGTAGGTAATGGAAGAGCACCGCCCATATCAGTGAATATATTTGAAAATTGCGGCACAACGAACGTAAGGAGCAAAATAACGGCAGCCCCCCCGACAAGGCAGAGGAAAGCAGGGTAGATGAGAGCTGAACGCACATCTGATTTCAATTCATGGGCGTTTTCAAGATATGCCGCCATTCTTGTAATAGAGTCCTCAAGGAACCCACCCGCTTCCCCGGCTTTTATCATATTTACATAAAAAACAGGAAATACAGAAGGAAACTTTGAGAGCGCTTCAGACAGAGATTTACCGCTTCGTATCTGGGAAAGGAGATCTTTAATGAGTTCTTTCAGTTTTTTTTTCTCTATCAGGTCTGAAAGAATAGTAAATGATCTTTCAAGGGGAAATCCTGCATCAAGAAGCACTCCCACCTGGTAGGTAAAGGACATGATATCCTTCTCGGTAATACGTCCCTGGGCCGAGGACAGGAGACGACTGATGATACTTTCCTGTTCAACCGCTTTGCTGACTTTTAATGGAAAGTACCCCATGTCCTGGATACGGTCGATAGCGGAACGTTCGTTCGGGACTTCAATCGTACCGCTTACAATATTACCTTCTCTTGTGGTTGCCTCGTACTGATATATTTCCACTAAATCCCCTCTTGAGAAACTCTTAATACTTCTTCAATGGTAGTAATTCCCTCCTGAACTTTATTCCAGCCCGACTCCCTCAAGAGAGTCATCCCTTTGGAAACTACATTCTCACGGATAACATCAGAGCTGGCCCTGTCCAGAATCAGGCGTCTCACTTCACTGTCTATAACCATTAATTCAAATATTCCTGTCCTTCCGCTATAGCCGGTGTGCCTGCAGTCTTCGCATCCACTACCATGATAGGTCTCAATATTATTCAGAAAGAATTCAGCCTTATCAATCAACTCCTGTCCCGGTTTAAAAGGCTCCTTGCACGAGGGACATATTACCCTCACAAGCCTCTGAGCCAGAACTCCGATCAAAGAAGATGCTACCAGAAACCCTTCAATTCCCATATCAAGGAGCCTGGTTACCGCGCCGGGGGCATCATTTGTGTGAAGTGTGCTGAAGACCATATGACCCGTTAAAGCAGAATGGATCGCTATCTCCGCTGTTTCAACATCCCTGATTTCACCAACCATGATAACATCGGGGTCCTGACGAACAATGTGCCTGAGGCCATTTGCAAATGTGAGGCCTATCTGCGGTTTGATCTGTATCTGGTTAACGCCGTCTATCTGATATTCAATCGGGTCCTCAACAGTAATGATCTTCTTTTCATCCGAATTTATCTTGTTCAATGATCCATAGAGTGTGGTTGTCTTGCCGCTTCCTGTAGGACCTGTAACGAGCAGCATTCCATAGGGTGTATTAATGAGCTTATCATACTGCACGACAGTGCCAGGGGGGAACCCGAGGTGATCAAGGGTGGTCAAAGCAGTCCCGCTGTCAAGGATTCTCATTACGATGCTCTCACCGTAGATAGTCGGTATTGTGGACACACGGAGATCAATGTCCCTTCCGGACACTCTCAACTTTATCCTGCCGTCCTGTGGAAGCCTTCTTTCGGCAATATTCATTCTGGACATTATCTTTATTCTCGAGATAACTGCAGGCTGTATCCGTCTTGGCAAAGACTCTACCTGTGTCAATGCTCCGTCTATTCTGTACCTGACCTTCACATTGTTTTCAAAAGGCTCTATATGAATATCACTGGTCCTGCCTTCAACCGCCCGGGTAATGATCATGTTGACGAGTTTGACTATGGGCGCTTCAGAAGCCATGTCCCTGAGGTGATGCACATCTTCCTGAAGTTCAACCTCGTCTGATTCAGCCTCCTCCTCCCTCATCCCCTCCATTATGCTCGTCATCTGCACATTGCTACCAAAGTACTGCTCTATTGCCTCCATAATGTCTTTTTCACTGCTCAGACAAATCTCAAGCTCCTTATCCGAGAAGATCTGCAGTGAATCAGTCACATATTCATTCAGGGGGTCAGTCATCGCAACTTTCATAATATTGTCTTCAATTCCGATCGGGACAAATTTATACTGTTTCATGAATTTGAGTGTCGGGTAGGCTCCGCTGGGAATAGTCTTCGGGAATTCAGAAAATTTTAAGTACCGTAAATCAAGCTGCGAACTGATGGCACGAAGCATATCGTCTTCAGAAATGAACCCGAGACCGACCAGTATTTCCCCCAGTCGACGGGGGTTGGTCTTATCACGTGCTGCCTGTTCTTTGAGGGCTATTTCGAGTTTTTCAGGAGTTACGATGTTCAGGTCAAGAAGTATTTTTCCTAACTTGCCTGACTTGGTTATTTTAAGTGCTTCATGGCTCATTGAGGTTGGGGCGTTTCTGCTTCTTTTCTGGTAATATCTATCGCCGAATCTTTTTCTTCAAGGAACGTCTTTAATTCCCTGAGCTGGTTCATATACTGCTGTGAAAATTTTTCACCTTCCGTTTCATTGGTTACAACATATGGTGTAATGATTATAATTAATTCCTTTTTGGTTTTTGTATCGACATTGTAACGGAAAAGGTGCCCCAGAAGAGGCACATTGCTCAACAGGGGAATTCCCTGATAACCCGTATTGTTTTCTTCCTGTATGATTCCCCCTATCACTATTCCCTTCTGATCAGGAATAACTATGGAGGTTTTTGTCTTCGTTGTATTGAAGGAAGGAAATGTGTTTCCTGCCTGACCAACCTGCTGGTTTTCCCCCTTGGAGGAAACTTCCTGCTCTATATCAAGCACCACTGTTTTTTCTTCGCTTATGGTTGGTTTGATTTTTAGTTTGATTCCCACAGTTCTGTATTCAATATTTTGCGTCAGAGTATCGGTCGTTGTCGTGGAGGTTGTACTTGACGCAGTCGGAATATCAGATCCTACCTCAATACTGGCCTCTTGCTGGTCACGCACAAGAAGTCGCGGGCTCGATAAGATGTTAACCTTTGACTCACTTGCCAGGGCGCGAATCAGTGCGGTCAGCCTGTCCGGCTTGAATAGCACATACGAGAGGCCTCCCGGACCGGAAGCGAGCGTGGGAGCAGCCGCAAACAGATCAGGAGCAGGATCTCCGAACTTCCCTTCTATCAGCGAGTTAAAGTCTCTGCCTTCAATATCCAGATTCTGGAGTACAGACCACTGAATACCGTACTCATCGTTGTTGGTCAGTGAAACTTCCGCTATAACAGCCTCGATAAGAACCTCTCTGGGGTATATATCAATTTTCTTAATGGTTTTTACCATCTCCCTGTACACGCCCGGCGGCGCGAGTATCACGAGGGAGTTTGTCGGTTCAAAGGTTATGATCTCAATCCTGCTGCCTGTGGATCCAGCCTGCCTGCTGGGACTTGTTGTTCTGCGCCTTGTTGTCGTGGGTTTTTTTGCGGTTTTGCTCTGAGCGGTAACTCTCTGCTTTGTAACACCCCCTCCTGCTTCATAGAGGGTATTTAAAATGTCGGCAACAGTATCAGCCTTTACATTCTGCACAGGATAGACAAAAATATTCTGACCTGAACTGACTTCCTCATCGAGCTTTCTTACCCACCCTTCAACAGTGCTCAGCAGCGTCGGGCTTGAAGAAAAAACAACAAGGCTGTTAATCCTCTCTATCGGGACAAGGGCAATACCCTCCCGTGTCAGATTTAACGCGTTCAGGACTTCTGTCAGCTCATTCGACAAGGCAGTGACATCAGAGTACTTTGGCTTGAAAAAAGACATCCTTGTATTCTTAAACGCATTGACATCAATCTCTTTCAGAACTTTAAAGAGCCGGACTATATTTGACTGGAGATCATTAATTATAAGAAGATTGTTTCTCGGGTTGGGGATGATACTTCCAAACTGGGACAACATGGGGGTCAGTATGGTGCTTATTTCAGCTACGGGGACAAACTCTACAGGAACTATCTGGGTCACCGGCCTGTCAATATCCGGAACAGCCTCCGCGTCTCTGCCAGTTTTCACCTCAAGCGGTTTCTGTTTTGCCGCGGTTCCGGAAACCAGCTTTAAAAACTCGCCTGACCTGACAAGCGCCATCCCGTTTGCTTCAAGCACAGATTCAAAAACACTCATAACCTGACTCACCGGTATTTTCTTGGCCGAATGAATGGTAACCCGCGCATCAAGTCCGGGGCTCAGGATAAAGTTCTCATTTGTTATGGAACCAATTGTATTTATGACATCCTTCAGATCAGCATTGTCAAAATTCAGAATAATATAACTCTCTTCCTTTTGGGGCTTTGACAAAAAAGCTTTTATCTTTCCGGGTGTAATATTATTGGACGGAAATTCTGCAGGAGTATTTCTGGCCCGCTGCCTCGATGGTCCGGCAGGCGCTGTTGATCGTTTCCGTGGAGGTACTGCAGTTTCAGGTTTCTGCGGCATCTCCTGCATCTGCGGTGGTGTTCCCGGTATTTCTGCGGAAGGTGTCTGATCATCACCATAACTATTCGATACAATCAGTACTGCACATGTCAACGCTGCCAGGTATATTTTCATTATTTTTCCCACGTTCTCATCCCCTCCAAAGCTCAAGGGGAAACACATTCAATCCACTCCATGCACTATCTTCCCGCGTTGTCTCAAGCGTAGCACAAACACCGCCAAAGTATAACAAATTATACGATAACATGAGAAGTATGAATTTTTCATGAAATCCATTGATATATTTTATAGTTAGTAAAGGTTGTCTTCCTTCCATCTGACAGGAAATCTTACAAGAAAAGTGGATCCCTGGCCAGGTTTGCTTTTTATAATGACTTCACCCAGATGTTCATTTATTATCTGTTTCACAAGAGGGAGGCCCAAACCGAATCCACGCTCTTTCGTACTAAAGAAAGGCCTGAACACATTCCCTACGTCACTCAGTGGAATCCCGTAACCCGTGTCCGTGACTTTCAGGACGATATTGTCCTCTTCCCTGCTGGTCTCCACAGTAACCTTCCCACCCTTTGATGTAGCCTCAATACTATTTTTCATTATATGAAAGACTGCTACCTTTAAAAGGTCTTTCTGCATATTGAAACAGAGTGGCTCCTGAGATAACAGTACAGTCATTTCAATGCCTTTTAACTCAGCCTCTTTACCGGACACTTTTACGACACTTTCTATAAGTGTATTGATATCAGCCTGTTTGAAGAGGGATTTTCTGCTTTTGAGAAATGTTTCAAAGTCCTTTACAATTTTATCCAGATTATCAGCCCCTTCAAGAATGTATTGAATGTTTTCCCGCAAATCCTGAGAAAGATCTTCTCTGGCCATGATACGTCTGCACCTTCCGCCGATCATCGCGGCAGGATTACGAATTCTGTCAGCCACAGTCAATGCCATTAAACTCATTGTTCTTTCAGCCCCGATGGTTTCAAGCTCCTGATTCAGCTCTGTGAGGTCCGCATTAATGGATTCTATCTCCTTTATCAATCTCTCCCGCTCCTGCTCCGCCTGTTTTCTCTCGGTTATGTCCCTCTGGACAGAAACCCAGTGACTAAAGACCCCCTGTTCATCTGCAAAGGGAACAATGTTGCATTCTGCCCAGAATTGGCTCCCGTCTTTGCAATAGTTCACCAGTTCAACTCTTACTGGTCTGCATTCCTCAAGAGCATGTCGTATTTTATTCAAAGCTGCAAGGCTGGTCTCAGGACCTCTCAGCATTCGTAATGTTTTTGATGTTGCTTCATTGAATGAGTATCCTGTCATTTTTGTAAACGCTTCATTCACGTACAGAATTCTCCTCCCGAGCATCTCCTCCGGCTCAGCCTCCAGGATAATAATTGCATCGTTGGCACTTGAAATGGCTGACTCGAGAAGCCTAAGCCTGTCCTCCGAAGCCTTGTGTTTAATCGCAGCCTTAATAGCCAGCGGTAAAACTTTCATATAATTGAGCTCAGTATCCTTAATTAAATAATCATAGGCTCCCGCCTTCATGGTTTTCACCGCGATACCTTCATTTCCGTTGCTAGCCACAACGATAACCGGTATATTGCTGCTCATATCCAGCACATCTAAGACAGTCCCGCCATTAAACTGGTAATCTGACACAACTGCATCAAACTTTTGAGAATGCAGGGCCTCCCTCACTTCTGAGACAGTCCCGGCAAAAGAGCATCGGGCCTGAATTTCTTCTGCCTCTACAAGACTGCTAAAAGCGGTCTGATTCAATGCGCCTTTTCCAACAAGTAAAAGCCTTTTTGTTCCGTTATTCATAGCTCATCTATTTATAATGTACATGCAGATGCACCTGTCTTCCTCTGATAATGATGCATAATATCCTGCTACTGTTATCGACAAGTGCCGGTATAAACTTAAGTTATAGCATTGATGCAATTCTCCCTGTCTTGCTTTCGGAGAGAGCGATAAATTGAAGATCTTTGTTCCTTAATATTGCTGACAGGTTTCTGTAATGCCT
Source organism: Thermodesulfovibrionia bacterium (assembly GCA_947259645.1). Classification (GTDB taxonomy): domain Bacteria; phylum Nitrospirota; class Thermodesulfovibrionia; order UBA6902; family UBA6902; genus Glo-13. The sequence continues at coordinate 43,247 of CAMYND010000016.1, forward strand.
TGTCTCAGTTCAGAGTCAACAGTTAATCTCTACTGATCAATTACAATGCACTTCGCATCAATGAGAAATAGAATCGAAAGAGCGTTAGAGAGTGTTATCGCAGTTGATTCATTATCTCAGTTTCCTGACATATGTTCTCTATTTGTCAACAATAGTATCCTTATTCGCAACATTCATATTGTTGCCAATTTGTATCTTTATGTTCCATTTTTGTATTTTTTACTTGACAAGTTGTTTTTTATTTTTTAAATTAGTAGATACATATGTTAGAGAAATTATTTACATCAGGAATAAGGGCAGACATAATGTCACTGCTTTTTAATAATCCTGAAGAGAAATTTTATGTAAGAGAAATTGCAAGGCTTATTAATAAGAATCCATCAGGCGTTAAAAGAGAACTTGACAAGTTAAAGCTTATGGATCTGGTTACATCGGAAAGAGAAGGCAACCTGAAATATTTCAAAGTAAACCGCAACTCTCCTCTTTTCCCTGAACTGAAGGGTTTGATAGCCAAATCACTCGGCCTCCCTGGCGCTCTTAAATCTGTTCTTAAAGCATCAGAAGCGAAAACAGCCTTTATCTACGGTCCCTACGTAAAAAAGGCAAATGCTCCGTCAATTGATTTATTCGTCGTTTCTGATTCGAATCATATTAAAAAAGCACTTGATGAAATCGAAAAAAGATTCGGGCGGAAAATCCGGCTTACATTAATGAGCATTTCAGAATATAAAGACAAAAAGAAAAATTCAGAACGGATGCTGACAAAGTTATTAAATACCAAGAAGGTTCTACTATTCGGTAGACTGTAATCTATCCCATATTATGGGAAATGAAAGGGGGTGAAACAGAATGGCCGCCAAAAAGAAAGCCGCTGCAAAGAAAAAAGCCGCACCTAAGAAAAAGGCTGCGAAGAAAAAGACCGCTAAGAAAAAGGCCGCGCCTAAGAAAAAAGCTGCGAAGAAAAAGACCGCTAAGAAAAAGGCCGCGCCTAAGAAAAAGGCTGCGAAGAAGAAAACAGCCAAGAAAAAAGCCGCGCCTAAGAAAAAAGCTGCGAAGAAGAAAACAGCCAAGAAAAAGGCCGCGCCTAAGAAAAAGGCTGCGAAGAAGAAAACAGCCAAGAAAAAGACTGCTAAGAGAAAGAGATAACACTCTTTATGTTATGTCTTCATTGAGGCTGTCCCATCCTGAATGGTGGGGCAGCTCTTTTTTTTACGCTTACGAGCGAAAAGTTCTTCTCGCTATGCTTTCATTGGAAGAGAATAATAACAGGATGTTTAAATGAAAGAATTAAATCTGGGCTGCCAGTTCCGTGACTGTAGATGTAAGTACTGCAGGAGAAACAATTTCCCATGTATCTCTGTTTAAGAGTAATTTTTTGAGAAGCTTTATGTGAAGCGTATGACCGGACTTGTTGGCAATAATATGTCCGTATATAGGAAGTCCGATTAGTGACAGATCACCAACAGCATCGAGAATCTTGTGTCTGACAAATTCATTGTTAAACCTGAGGTTCCTTTCATTGATAACCTTCTCGTCACCAAGGGCAATTACATTCTCCAGGGAAGCACCCTGTGCAAGTCCCTTTGACTTCAGCATCTCAACATCTCTGAGAAATCCAAATGTACGCGCCGGGGCCAGCTCATTGATAAATGTTTTTTCAGTAATATCTAATCCCATTTTCTGCTCGCCAAAAGCCGGGTGTGTATAAAAAAGCCTGTAGGTCACTCTCGTGCCATCGTACGGTGTGATCGCTATATGACTTGAACCTTCAGAAACCGCTACCGGTTCAAGAATCCTCAAACATGAGACTGCCTTTGCCTGTTTTGCGATACCTGACTTCATGATCGCCGATACGAGCGGCAACGCGCTGCCGTCGAGTATGGGAACTTCCGGCCCGTCAAGCTCAACAAATACGTTATCTATATTGAGACCGGCCAGGGCAGCTAAAAGATGCTCCACTGTGCCTACTTTCACGCCCTCTGATGACAGTGTTGTCGCAAAAGTGGTATCAGAAACAGTGCCCACATTTGCCTTGATATTAATGTTGCCTTTGTCAGTCCTGATAAAAACAACCCCGGTATCATGAGATGCAGGCTTGATACACATATTAATCATTCTGCCTGTGTGAATACCCTGCCCTCTGATGGCTATTTCCTGCTTTAATGTATTTTGTAATCGCATATCCAGCTTATATTAGCAATTCTTATGCCACTAAAACTTTCTTTTAAATTCAGGCGTCTCATTTCTGGAAGTGTATCATAATTACATCTACAGTGTTCCCATTACACACAATTTAGATTTTTCCGCCAACGACCATCTCAGGGATTCTAACCGTAGGCATTGCATCTGAAACAGGCACGCCCTGAGCATCTTTTCCGCATGTACCAATCGCAAAACCAAGGTCATTTCCCACCAGGTCAATCGAATTAAGGACTTCCGGTCCGTTGCCGATCAAGGTTGCTCCCCTGACAGGTTCTCCAACTGTCCCTTTGTTTATCAGGAAGCCTTCAGATACCTCGAATACAAACTCGCCGGTGACTGTATTTACCTGTCCGCCCCCCATTTTTCTGACAAATAACCCTTTTTCAACTGAACGCACTATTGCGTCCGGGTCACCCTCTCCCTGGGCAATGAAGGTGTTGCTCATTCGCGGAATGGGCCTGCATTTATACGATTGCCTCCTGCCGTTTCCGGTGGAGGGAATCCCTTCCTTCCGGGCGGTCATCATACTATGCATGTATCCTTTCAATACACCCTTTTCAACGAGTACGCTCCGCTGTGACGGTGCACCTTCATCATCGAACCGGTACGATCCCCTCTTGCCCGGAATTGTTGAATCATCGATTATGGTAACAAGCGGAGACGCTATCTGCTGCCCTACTTTACCTGAATAAACAGAGAGCCCCTGCTGAACAAGATCAGCTTCGAGTCCGTGACCAATTGCTTCGTGGATCATTGTCCCACCGGCTTCTGACGATATTACCACAGGCATTCGTCCTCCGGGCGCTTTTCTCGCAGTTAACATCTTTATTGCTTTTCTTGCAGCCTTCGCAGCTATTTCATCAAATGGATTGTCATCAAATATCTCAAAGCCCTGAAATCCTCCTACCGGTTCGTAGCCTGTCTGCAGTATATCTCCATCTGCCGCTATTACCTGGATAAGGGCAAGCGTATAAATCCGTTCATCTTCCGCGATGAGGCCCTCAGACGTCGCAATGCAGACATTCTGCACAGAATCCCTGTAAATAACTGAGACCTGTTTTATCTTGTTGCTTATCCCTTTCGCAACCTTGTTTGCGCCCTCAACAAGGGATATTTTTTTTCTCATATCAATGTCCCGGGGATTATGCTTTATTTCAAAATCAACTGATGGCCTGATCCGGCTTAAATCAAAGGTGGCCTCCTGTTCTGTCCCGTCTTTTACCGCCCTGCTGACCGTTTCAGCTATGCCGGTCAACGACCCTTCAGAGAAATCATTGCTGTATGCAAAGGCTGATTTATCACCAAAAATAACCCGCACACCTATACCATAATCTATGCCAGATGAGAGCTTTTCAATCTTGTCGTCTTCAAGCTGTATTGTCAAAGGCCTTTCATGTTCAATGAACACGTCAGCGTAGTCTCCCCCGTGGGACAACGCCTTTTTTAGAATTTTACTCAATAGTTCGTCAGGTACTGGTTTCATTCTTTCACCGCCTTGCATTAAATCCGTTCTCGGTCAAGCCGTCATTTGTGGAATAACTATTTAACTTTTCAAGATAATATGTCAGGATATTGATTATAATAAAGTCCCTTCATATTTAACAATAAAGGAGGATTGCATGTCAAAAATAGGGGTAATTGGTGGAAGCGGGCTGTATGAAATCAAAGGATTGACGCTAAAAGGGAAAAAAACCATTTCTACGCCCTTTGGTAAGCCATCGGAGAACTACCAGCTCGGAGAAATAAACGGGACAGATCTCATATTTCTCCCCCGTCACGGGAAGCACCATGATATTCCTCCTCACATGATTAATTATCGCGCTAACATCTGGGGATTCAAAAAGCTGGGCGTAGACAGAATTCTGTCGATCAGTGCTGTCGGATGCATAAAAAAAGGTTTAAAACCGGGGAATATCGTGGTACTTGATCAGGTATTAGACATGACCAGAAACAGGAAATCCACCTTTTATGACGGAAAGGACGGGGTGGTCCATATAGACTTTACGGAGCCGTACTGCGCAGAACTTCAGAAAATACTGGTGAAGGCCGGCAGGGGATTGCCGTCTCCGGTAAAAAAAGGGGGGACGTATGTGGCAGTTGAAGGCCCGCGTCTTGAAAGCGCCTCAGAAATCAAAAGTTTCGCGCTTCTCGGCGGTGATGTAGTGGGGATGACAGGAATGCCTGAGGCTTCTCTGGCCCGGGAGCTCGAGATATGCTACGCCGGATTATCAGTAGTGGCCAATTATGCTGCGGGAATCAGCAAAAGAAAGCTGACAGTTACCGAGGTCATGGAAGCCATGAAAGAGGCAACTGAAAGCATCAAGACCTTGCTTAAAAAAGCATTCTCACTGATTCCTCAGGAAAGAGGGTGCCACTGCAAAGATGCCCTCAAGGAAGCCAGGATATAATTGAATAATCCCTGTTTCGCAGGGCATTTGAAAATAATTTAGTTGTCATTTTTAATCTTATACTATATAATACAAATTCTCCTTTTTTTCTTATCTTTTAATGAGATAGCTTGTTATTGACAGGAACCAGGTAATCGTTTAAGCTAGTGCAAATGTTTGATAATTCAATCAGAACGTTTCGTCTTGTTAACTATCTTCTTGTCGGGCTTATTCTTGTCTCAATTCTGCTTTTGACCCGAACCCTTCTGAGTATCTCATTCATAAAAAAACCTCTTATTTACTCCGGAACAGCCGCTGTTTCTCCTGCCCAGAATACATTAAAGAACAAAAGTATCATGCATTACGCTGACATACTCAGAAATAATCCATTCGGACCGCCCTTACAGCTCCAGCCGATTTCACTGTCAAATGAGACGGTCACCAAACCCGCATCCCTTTCAAATCTTGTCCTTCTTGGGACCGCTTCCGGTTCCGGAAAACTGAGCTACGCAATTATCACTGACCAGTCCCTTTCACCCACAGAAAACAAAGAAATCTTTGCCCTCGGGAGTGAAGTCTATAATTACGGAACATTGAACAGGGTAGAAACAACCTATGTGGAAATAACACGTGATTCATCTATATACACGCTGAAACTGCCTGAAATTGTCTCTCCATCGACAAATAACGTTCAGAAACAGGCAGCCCGAAAGTCAAAAGACACATTTGCCAGACAGATCAGTGAACGAGAGTACATTCTCGATAAACGGAGTGTTCAGGAGTCGATTGAAAACCCGGAGCGGATCATGACCGACGCACGACTGCTGCCCAACTTCGTCAATGGAAAGCAGGAGGGCTTCGCTATCAGTGAAGTTGTCCCCGACGGTTTGTATCACAGTCTTGGACTCCGCAACGGTGATATACTACTGAAAGTAAATGGACTGTCAATGTCCAGCCCTGAGGTCGCGATTCAGGCAATGACCGCGCTGAGAGGAATGAACAGGGTTAACCTTGACGTAACAAGAAGCGGAAAAAAAATGTCCATGAGTTACCAAATACGCTAGTGTCTGGACCTTTTAAGATATACGCCTTAGGATATTTCGTTTTACATTTTTCACGTAATTGCTTACAATTCATTAATTTTTTAACTGCGAGGGTTAGTTCGGTATAATGAAGGTCAATAAAACTGCATTAATTGTATGTCTGATGATTATAGTATCATTGGCCTTCATTACCATTCTTCCGGCCAGGGATAACAGGCCCGCTGCCGGCAGTGAAATAGCATTTAATTTTGTTGATGTTGAAATCCCCACTGTAATTAAATTCATAAGCGAAATAACCGGGTACAACTTTATCTTTGATGAAAGAATCAGGGGTAAAATAACAATAATTGCACCCACCAAAATTTCAATCGATGAATCCTTTTCCCTCTTTACCTCAATTTTGTCCCTGAAGGGATATACGATCATTGAAACCGGTTTTCTGACCTACAAAATTATCCCTTCATCCCTTGCGAAACAGCAGGGGAAAATCTCAACGGACGAGATAATACCGGTGAATGAGGGTTACATTACAAAACTCATTCCCACGAGCCATATCGAAGCTGAAGACGCACTCCAGTTTCTGCGGCCGATTGTTTCGAGAGACGGCCATATTTCGTCGTTTGGTCCACGCAACCTGTTACTTATCGTTGACTCAGCAGTCAATATCAGCAAGGTCATGTCCATACTGAAGCTCATAGATAAGCCGTCATTAAAGGAGGAGCCTGCGAAAATCAACGTCTATTTCCTTGAAAATGCCAATGCCACAGACCTGGCTGCTGTTTTGCAGGGAATAATTAAAGACTTACAGACCTCACATAAAACCGCCCTGAGAAACAAGACTGCAAAAAACGGGGCAAATCTACCCCCGATTTTAAGTGTTACGCCCGATAAGTCAACGAACTCACTCATAATCGTTGCCCCTCCGGAGGATTACAAAAACATCTCGAGTGTAATAAAAACTCTGGACAGGAGAAGAAAGCAGGTTTATGTTGAAGCAATGATTGTTGAGGCGTCAATAGACAAACTGAAGGAACTCGGTTCACGGTGGCGGATAACCGCGAGCCATAATGGAGAACCGGTTACCATTGGCGGGTTCGGCAATATAACCGTTGATACCATACAGACCATTGCCCAGGGCTTGTCCGGCCTGTCTGCCGGTGGACTGGGCAACTTTTTGAATATTCCGGTTACAACAGTCTCTACTTCCGGCTCTGTTTCTTCTCAAACATTAACAACCCCGGGCTTTGCTGCCCTCTTCGGGCTGACCGTATTTGAGGACGCTATCAATGTCCTTTCAACGCCGCAAATACTGACTTCAGACAATGAGGAAGCAGAAATAGTTGTTGGTGAAAATGTTCCCTTCATATCATCGCGACAGAATGACTCAAACACAACGACAGCAATATTGAGTTCCATCCAGAGAACAGATGTTGGTATTACTCTCAGGATCACTCCTCAGATAACCGAGGGCGATTATGTAAATCTCAACATATACCAGGAGATATCAGCTCTCAAAGATGCATCAGACGAAGTCTTAACATCTGTCGGCCCGTCAACGACAAAGCGCTCGACAAAAACATCTGTTACCGTAAAAGACGGCCATACCGTTGTTATCGGTGGACTGATGGAGGAACGGGAAGAAGAAGGCACGACAAAGACACCGCTCCTCGGGGACATTCCTATTATCGGTTGGCTTTTCAAGTATAAAACCACCTCAAAAAACAAAAAAAATCTTCTGGTCTTTCTTTCTCCGCATGTAGTGAAAGAATCTCCTGACCTGGAAAGAATTACCGAGCAGAAACATAAGAGCTTTGTCCAGAGAGAAAAACTCTATGATACGAATGAACTCCTTATTAAATTCAAAGATAATGTGTCCAGGGAAAGGGCCAGGGAAATCATTGGACACAACGGATCTGTGATTATTTATTACTACAAAGAAACGGGAATTTACCATATAAAGCTTAAAGAGGACTATAAAATAGAAACCGCAATAGATGACTATATGTCACTCTCTGAAGTCCTCTACGCTGAACCAAACTATATAGTGAAAATACCGGGAATTCGCAGGAAGATTGATGACAGGCAGGTTCACCCCTTTGACGGGGATGACAGGTCACAGAATATCCTTCATGAGCAGTCTTTGGTACCTGCTGTCAGCGAACATAAATTAAAGGAAGATCTGTCTGAAGTACATCAGAACATTCAAAGGGAAAATGTTACTCATCATGAGGGTACCTGGACATCGTCCGATTCAATCAATGAAAAACCTCCTACAGTCCTTACAGTTGCTGATACAGTGATTCAGGATGTAACCAGAAATGAACTACCGGCCCCTGCTGTCGACATTAATCATGAACCGGTCCGTACCATTACGAATGAACTACATGAACGTGAGGCGCCCGCAGTAGAGCCGGTTGAACTGTTGAACCAGAATACAGTACCGGTTTCAGAAAAAGTTGTTATACCTGATACAGTAACCAAACCACTGGATGACAGAAAAACCTCCTACAATAAAGATGAGATAATAAATAATTATGTATACCGGGAAATCGAATACTATGTTCAGGTAGGCGCATGGAAAAATGTGAAATACGCTGAGGCTGAATGGGAACAGCTGATAGTTGATTACCCTGAAACATACATAGTCCAGGAAAATAATTTTAATGTTGTGAGAATCCCGAATATTCGTTCCAGAGAACAGGGGCAGGTTCTTATACAGAAGCTGAGGAACAAATTTAAGCTGAAACCCATTCTGGTCCAGAGTGACTATGGTTACTAAGCATTAATATGGAAACCGTTGAATCCATAAAAGACGATGACATTGAACTCTCTCTTCTGAACAACATATCTCTCACTTTTGTAAAGGGCAACCTTCTTCTTCCAATCCGCAGAGAAGATGACAAACTCATAGCAGCAGTAACCGACAGCAGGGGAATCCTTGCCCTGAGAGACATGGCTCGAAGCCTGAACCTGAAACCTCACCCTGTCCAGGCTGATGAGAAGATCATTCTTGATGCTATAAACCGCATTTACAGCCAGACAAGCAGGGTAAATGAGGTTATGGGTGACATTGAGGGAGAAGATCTGTCCATGATAGCAACGGAATTCGAATCTCCTCAGGACCTGCTGGAACTTACGGAAGAAGCACCGATCATACGGTTACTCAATGCCCTTTTAATGGAAGCGGTGCGGGAAAAGGCCAGTGACATACATATAGAACCCTATGAAAGAGGGATCGATGTCAGGTACAGGGTGGACGGTATATTAAGAAAAGTATTGAGCCCTCCAAAAATTATTCATGATGCTCTTATATCCAGGGTCAAGATTATCGCGGGCCTTGACATTGCTGAAAAACGGCTTCCCCAGGACGGACGGATAAAGCTGCTTGTTGGCGGAAAAAATATTGATATCAGGGTCTCCATAATACCGACTGCCCTGGGGGAAAGAGCGGTTCTAAGGCTGCTGGACAGGCAGACAGGTGTTATCAGCCTTGAAATGCTCGGACTGAATGACGCTATACTGTCTTCACTGAAAAATTATCTGGCGCGGCAGAACGGGATCATATTGGTTACAGGTCCGACAGGGTCAGGAAAGACAACCACGCTGTACGCATCTCTGCTCAAACTTAATACTGAGGACAGAAACATTATTACCGTTGAAGATCCGGTCGAGTATCAGTTAAATGGGATCGGACAGATGCATGTAAATCCCAAGATCGGTCTGACCTTTGCAGCAGGTCTCAGATCAATATTAAGACAGGACCCTGACATTATGATGGTAGGTGAAATCAGAGATATGGAGACAGCAGAAATAGCTGTCCACGCTTCTCTCACAGGTCACATTGTCTTAAGCACCCTTCACACAAATGACGCTCCCAGTGCCATTACGAGACTTGTTGACATGGGAATAGAGCCCTTTCTTGTTGCGTCTTCCCTTATATGCGTACTTGCACAGCGTCTTGTCAGGATCGTCTGTCCCCATTGCAAAGAACCCTATGAACCGTCGATAGAGGAAAGGAACTTTATCGGGCGTGTCAGCCAACCCGCCCTGCTCTACCGCGGAAAGGGCTGCGACAAGTGTCTTGGCAAGGGATATCTGGGCAGGACAGGAATATATGAGCTGCTCACAGTCACACCTGAACTGAGGTCTATGATTGTGGGGAGAAAAGACGCTCAGGCCATTAAATCAGTAGCAGTCAAATCAGGCTTTACAACACTTCAGTCGAATGCGGTAGACAAGATCATCAACGGTATAACAACGATCGAAGAAGTGCTCAGGGTAACGCAGAGAGACATTGAAAACTAAATAAGGTAAAGACTCTTTTCATGCCACTATTTAAATACCGGGGATATGACAAAGCAGGAGCGGAGACTGAAGGAGTTATTGAGGCGGACAGTCAGCGCGACGCTGCGCAGAAAATAAAGGCAAAGGGCGTCCTCCCCAGAGAAAT
>CAMYND010000017.1 GCA_947259645.1 Thermodesulfovibrionia bacterium
TCTTTACTTTGATAGACTTGGAAATTTCTCATTTTCTCTTATTTTTCTTGAATTTCTCCTTGAACCATGTTTTATTAGAGTGTATTATGATTAAATGGAAGCTCAGAGCAAATGAAAAGAAATAATAAAATGAAAAGAATAATATTTATTTTCATGCTTTCATTAGTGGTATCGATGCAATCTGTTTTGGCAGATTCGACAAAAACGCAAAATGAACATAGGCTTGAAAAAGTCAGGCTTCAACTGAAATGGATTCAACAGTTTAATTTTGCAGGCTATGTGGCTGCTGTAGAAAAGGGATTTTATCGCGAGGCAGGACTTGACGTCGAGTTAATCGAAGGGAAGCCCGGGGTGAACTTCTTCGAAGAGGTTTTGTCCGGCAGAGCTGAATACGGGATTGAGATGTCCGAGATTCTGCTTGAACGCAACAAAGGCAAACCACTCGTAGTTGTTGCTGCAATATTCCAGCATTCCCCGCAAATATTTCTGATGAGGGAAGATTCAGGGATAAAAAGTCCTCAGGATCTGATCGGTCGTCGAGTGATGTGGCGATTCGACAGTGCGGCTGAACTTGGTGCGATGTTGAAAAATGAAGGAGTCGATTATGAAGACATTGAATTTATTAAGCTGTCATGGGACATCAACGACCTGATCGACAAAAAAGTTGATGCGGTCCATGCGTATATTACAGCTCAACCTTTTGAAATGGAGCAAAGAGGAACAGCTTACACATTTCTTCGTCCCATCAACTATGGAGTTGATTTCTACGGAGATTGCCTTTTTACCTCCGAAAAGGAAACCAGAGAACATCCCGAGCGTGTCAAGGCTTTTCGACAGGCCAGCCTGAGAGGGTGGGATTATGCAATGGAAAATCCCGAGGAGCTCATTAACATTCTTATTACAAAATACGGTTCAAATGCTTCGCGGGCGTTCATGCTGAATGAGTGGGAAACCATTAATAAATTGATGCTTCCAAAGCTTGTAGGAATAGGACATATGAATCCAGGCCGCTGGAAGCATATCGGTGATACATTCGTAAAGTTAGGCATGCTCAAGCCGGATTATTCACTCAAAGGTTTTATTTATGAACCTAACCCTGAACCTGATTACAAATGGATATACTGGACTTTAGGAATAATAGGGACAATACTTTTGATAGTAGGCGGGGCTGCTGTTGTATTGATACTTTTCAATATGCGTTTAAAAAAAGAGGTCAGATTGAAAACGTTGGAATTGTCGGAGACAAACCAGGTATTAGTTGATGACATCACCAGGCGCAAGAAGGCGGAGGAGGCGTTAAGGACAAGCGAAGAAAATTACAGGAGACTGACTGAAAATCTTGACGAAATTATCTACAGTGCAGACCCGGAAACATTTGTTTGTACTTTTATAAATCAATCCGTAGAAAAAATCTTTGGTTATACTGCAGAGGAATGGATTGAAGACCCGGAACTATTCTATCAGATACTGCATCCTGATGACAGGGACAGAGTCATAAGTGAAGTGGAGGAAGCTTCAAAAACTTTTGAAAATATAGTCATAACATATAGAATTATCAGAAAAGACAGAAGCATCCGATGGATAGATGACCATCTATCTTGGGAAATAAAGAATGGAAAGGCAGTTTCACAGAACGGGTTGCTTTATGACATTACTGAGCGTAAAGAGGCAGAAGAGGCAATGCAAAAGCTTGATAAGATGGAATCTATGGGCACACTTGCTGGAGGAATAGCTCATGATTTTAATAACCTTTTGACGGCAATACTGAACAATCTGTATTTGATAAAAATGTTTTCAAAATCTGAGGGGAAAATACATGACCGGATAGAATCAGCTGAAAAAGCATCAATGAAAGCTCAGTCTCTGACGCAGCAACTCCTTACCTTTGCCAGAGGTGGCGCGCCGATAAGGGAAGTAGTGGATATTAAGGATGTAATTAACGAATCCGTCTCGTTGTCCCTCAGGGGATCAAATGTTCAATATGAACCTTGTTATGGTGATGATCTCTGGAATGTTGAAGTCGATGAAGGCCAAATGAATCAGGTATTTAATAACATCATTATAAATGCTGATCAATCTATGCCGGATGGCGGGACAATCATTTTCAATTGTGATAACGTTTCCCTTGAAGCTGAAAGAAAAGATATCCCCGTTGAAATAGGCGCCTACGTCAAGGTATCAATTACTGATCATGGAACAGGCATATCTGAAGAAAACATTTCCAAAATATTCGATCCCTATTTCACAACCAAGGAGAAAGGAAACGGACTTGGCCTTTCAACAGCCTATTCTATTGTCAAGAGACACGGTGGTTATATATTTGTGGAGTCGGCAGGAGGAACTGGCACGACATTTCATATTTATCTCCCAGCCAGCAAGGAAAAAATATCTGATAAGAAACTGACGAAAGCTGATCTGATACGGGGTGAAGGGAAAATACTCATCATGGATGACGATGAGCTTGTGAGGGATTCTCTGGGGCAGATGGTCGAGACCCTCGGATATCGCTCAGAGTTTGCAATTGATGGTAAAGAAGCCGTGGAAGCGTATAGAAATGCCTTGGCATCAGGCCAGCCATTTGATGTGGTTATCATGGACTTGACCATACCGGGGGGAGCGGGTGGGAAGGAGACGATTGAGAAGCTCAAAAAAGTAAATCCCCGTGTAAAGGCGATCGTGTCAAGCGGGTATTTTCATGATCCGGTGTTGGCAAACTACCGTGACTACGGCTTTAGAGCGGTCCTCCCCAAACCATACAAATCCATCGAAGAGTTAAGTATTGTCTTGCATGATGTTATTAAAAGTCCCTCTTGAAATCGTGTAAACTTCAAGCTGGGTAAAATCCATGTCCTTGGAAGAAGTGAGGAAAGGGATACTGCTGATGGTCATTTCTTCAAAGCGCATCATATCATACTTGATGCCAATACAGGAGAGATAATCAGTGAAGATACTTTTATGCATAAAGGTGCTTTCCCGCTTTTCATGTGCGGCTGCTATACTCTTTCCTGCGATGGGGACTGCCCGCCCCTTTTGGATCATGAATTAGCACGTAAGATACATGAAAACAGGATACAAAAACAGACAGAAACGATGACTGTATTTGAAAATTAAAAGATCTAAATTTAGATGATCTCGGTAAAAAATTCAAAGACGTAAAGTCTCATAAATAACTCATGGGCGGGCTGCTTTGCTATGGTTATCAGGTCTACAGATTTCGCAGAATTATAATTCCCAGGGTCAGTTCTTTCATCCTGACGGTTTTATCTTGGATGGGCTTTAGGACAGTAAAGACATGACGATGAATCATTTATGAATCATAAATATCATGACTCTCTTTTTTTGCTGGATACAATGGTGAAAAAATGTATTGCAATTATAATTAAAATCAGTCACATTATAACAATTAAAAAGCTGGATCCATAACCTTAAACGTGGGAGGGTATGTATGGCAAAGAAGAAAGCTGCAAAGAAGAAGACTGCAAAAAAGAAGGTAGCCAAGAAGAAGACGGTTGCCAAGAAGAAGACAGCAAAGAAGAAAACTGCTGCAAAGAAAAAGACCGCAAAGAAGAAAGTGGCCAAGAAGAAGACAGCAAAGAAGAAAACTGCTGCAAAGAAAAAGACTGCAAAGAAGAAAGTGGCCAAGAAGAAGACAGCAAAGAAGAAAACCGTTGCAAAGAAAAAGACTGCAAAGAAGAAAGTGGCCAAGAAGAAGACATCAAAGAAAAAGAGAACCCCAAATGCTGCATTCATGAAGCCGGTAACGATCAGTGATGCCCTGGCAAAAATAGTCGGCAGCGCTCCAATCCCGAGAACACAGGTCACGAAAAAACTATGGGCCTATATCAAGAAGAACAAACTCCAGGATTCGGTAAACAAGAGAATGATCATTGCTGACGAGAAACTGAAGGAGATATTTGGCAGAGCAAAGAAAGTTTCAATGTTTGAAATGACGAAACTGGTGAGTAAGCATTTAAAGTAATATCAGGTTCTCAGCAGCAGTCAGAACGAATAGCATTTACAAATAGTGTAAATGCCATGCATGACTCCCTCAAATGGTGTGTCATCCTCCGACCTGCCTGCCGGTAGGCAGGTCGGGGAATGACACCAAGAGAGGTAGTCACGAAATGCCTTCCTGATGACAAATTCTGTCACAAAGGATCTGTCTGAAACTCATTCAACGCTATTTTTAGTTCTAAAAAACTTCCTGTATGCCGGCTTGCGCCAGGCAAATTGCAGATATAAACAGGGATAGAGTAAAGCATCGAGTACTGCAGAGCCAGTGCTGAACGAGATATCGTCAACGATTGTAGTTGTATCATTGTCGGTCTTGAGAACTTTATGCAGATGCTTCCAGTAGTGCATAGGCCGGGGAAGTACTTTTCCTTCATCGACAAAAAACCATTCTTTTTCAGTGGCTCCATGATCGCTGATGAGGCTGATCCACTTTTGGCCAAAGCCCACCTCAAGATGGACTTCATCTCCTGTTTTTTCACCATCATATCGGACAAGTTTAAGGGGTATGAGCGGGGGTTTGAGTGCATAAAATAATTCGCGGTTAAAATTATTGATGACCGTTTGAAAATCCACGGGCAGGGTTGTATTAATAACTATTCTCCGGGGTTTATAGTTTAAGAAATCCATAATAAGTGTTGCTTGTTTTAACGGGACTGAAAGTCAGGTATTATGGTAAAATTAAATATGTCTAAAAAATCATTAAAGGAAACCAATCCCTATCTAAAAAATACCAAGAAATATAATTCCGATCTCATTACAAATGTGATAACCTCTTCGGCGGTTGAATGTATACGTATTACACCGGAACAGCTTCAGAAAAAAAGGACTAAAACTTCTACTCGGTCTTAGGTTTTAAAGTCCTCTTCATAATAGACGTGAATATTTCTTCCATTGGTATATAATTTCTGTCCAGTCCATCAATAATAGCTGCAAAATAATTCTTTCTTTTCCTGCCCGTTATATCAGCAAAATCAAGAATCGGTAAGCCGGCCTGAGAAGCCATAACTGTTGACAGTATTCTTGCAACTCTTCCGTTACCCTCTCTAAACGGATGGATGAGAACAAATTTGATGTGAACTATTGCTAGCGCTTTAATAATGCGTTTTTGATTCGTGAAGTTACACGGAGTATGTTTATTCAGGACGATTTTTTCAAATTCAGCCATTAGCTTCGGTATGTGATTGGCAGCTGCAAAAGCAATATCTACCTTGCTCAGGTTAACCTGCCTGTATGATCCCGCCCACTCATAAACCTCACCAAGCCATAATTTATGGATTTTTTTAATATCTGATTCTTTGAAACGATAATCGGCGTTATACTTACCAAGGAGAGTATCAATAGCTACCTTGAGAGCCTGAGTCTCAACTTCTTCCATCTCCCTTTTCCTTATAATTCCAAGTTTATTTTTCAAAACCAGTCTGCGGGATCCGGGCTCAAATTGCGATTCTGTAAGGTCTGAAACGTTGTATCGTCCATGCTTTTTCATTACGTCAGCCCCTCAAGCAGTATCTCCATATTTTCAACTATCCTATCCTCCGGTTCCAATGCCTCATTATGCAACATTTCCAGCGTTCTCATTTATATCAACATATTCGATAAATAATGATTTAGTCTTTAAAATTAAGATGATACATTGTAACGGGAATATATCTGAATCAGCAAGAATAAAATAGGGAGCGGAACCATGCCTACACGTTATTTATTTCAGATGATCCCATATATTTATATCCCCTCCATGGGGAACCTTATATTTCCCTTTTGCTGTGTTGAAAATGATACGGGCCACATCTTCAGGCGGTCTTCCTTCAAAGTTGCTCATCCTCGTAGCGGTCATGTCAGGACAGACGGCATAGATCCTGATATTTGAAACCTCTTTTGCAAGGGCCTGGGTAAATCCCCGAACCCCGAACTTTGTTGCGCAGTAGGTGGTTAAGTCCGCGTAACCGGTCTGCCCCGCACCACTGGCAATATTAATGATCATCTGCGTTATATGGGGAAGGCAGAGCTTTGTTACCTTAATGAGCCCTTCAAGATTTGTTCTGACCTGCAGTTCAATTTCATCAAAGTTCTGCTCCTTTAGTGGCTTCCAGGGGCACTTTCTATGCTCTTATTGTCCATTACATCAAGGCGAAGGAGGAGTGAGTCAGCAGCTCCCAGTTCTCTGCATTTTTTTAATGTGTCTTCTCCCTGTGCCTTGTCATGACAGTAGGTCAGGATGATCTTTGCCTTTTCTTTGGCGAATAGACAGGCTGTTTCTCTGCCGATGCCCCTGGCAGAACCGGTAATGAGGATGACGCGATGGTTCATACTAATAAATAATAGCACAGTTTATTCTCAGTCCCGATAGCTATTTCACACCAGTCATATAAGTTCGCTTTATATGTCTAACAGATTTATTAAATAGACAATCCAGTATTTCGGTGATACTAATGGTATATGTAATGGCATTGTAAATCCAGGTATTCATAAAGGATAAAAATAAGGAGGGAGAAATGTTCTGTAATCAATGTGAGCAGACAATGGAAGGAGGCTGCGACAAGAAGATCGGGGTATGCGGAAAGAATGAGGACATTGCAAGCCTTCAGGATATTGCAATTTTCGGCCTCAAGGGAGTAGCAGCGTATGCACACCACGCGCGTGAACTGGGGGCCATAGATCCGGAGGTCGACTCTGTGATGGCTGAAACTCTCTATTCAACACTGACAAATGTGAATTTCCGGCTAAATGACAACGTCGAAACTGTCCTTAAAGTCGGTGAGGCAACTGTTAAAGTGATGGATTTGCTCGACAAGGCCCACACAGCCAGGCTGGGCATTCCAGAGCCTGTGACCGTGACTGAAAACAAGATAGAAGGAAAGTGCATCCTCGTGTCCGGACACAACCTCCTGGCCCTTGAGGAACTGTTGAAACAGACTGAGGGCAAGGGCATTAATATATATACCCATTCTGAGATGCTTCCTGCCCACGGTTATCCCAACCTGAAGAAATACGATCATCTGAAGGGAAATGTAGGGCAGGCATGGCATGACCAGAGAAGATTATTTGATGATTTTCCCGGGGCGATTCTCATGACCACGAATTGTGTCATGCCGGTAAGGGGCACCTATCGGCAAAAACTCTTCACGTACGATGTTACCGGAGTTGAAGAATGTCCATACATAGAGGGCAATGACTTTGCTCCGCTGATTGAGAAGGCACTCTCTTTGCCTGCTGCAGACGTGAAATCCGAAAAGACGTTCACTACGGGCTTTCATCATGAAACGGTCCTGGCGCTGGCCCCCCAGATAGTTGATGCTGTGAAGTCAGGCAAGATAAAGCGTTTCTTTGTCATTGCAGGGTGCGACGCTCCCGGAAGCGGAGGAGATTATTTCAGGGAACTGGCGGAGCTTGTCCCAAAAGACTGCGTAATACTCACCACCTCCTGCGGAAAGTTCAGGTTCAATGATATTGATTTCGGGAGCATAAACGGTATCCCGCGCTATATAGACCTGGGGCAGTGCAACAACTCGATATCCTGCGTCAAGATAGCCACAGCCCTTGCCGAGGCATTTAACTGCTCCGTTAATGAACTGCCGCTGACGATTGTACTCTCATGGTTTGAACAGAAAGCCGTTGCGATCCTGCTGGGCCTGTTCAGCCTTGGTGTGAAAAATATATATCTGGGCCCTGAGCCTCCGGAATTTGTGACCCCTTCTGTCTTAAAGGTTCTTCAGGATAACTTTCATTTGAAATTTACCGGGGAGGCTGAAAAGGATATGAGAGCAATGATTCACTAGTCCTGACCCCAAAGAGCTGGTTTTATCTTGAAAAGGAGGATGCAGGCAGTTATCATATTGAATGGAGCATATGGATACGGTATACGATGTAATCATTATTGGAGGGGGTCCTGCCGGGCTTACAGCTGCGCAGTATGCTGCCCGCGCCAGATTAAAGACAATAGTGCTTGATAAATCTGCTTCCGCAGGGGCGCTGGCCTATTCGAATAAAATAGAAAACTATCCCGGGATTACTGAACCGTTGACCGGTTCGGAAATGCTCGATCTGTTCCGCGGTCAGGCCTGTTCTTTTGGTGCTGAATACGTGGAAACGCAGGTGGTGGGCGTCAACTTTGATACTGAGATGAAAGAGGTATATGTATCTGACGGTGTGTATAAGGGAAAAACAGTTATTATAGCCACCGGATCAATGGGCAGGAAAGCGGGCATTCCGGGTGAAGAAGAGTTTCTTGGCAAAGGGGTAAGCTACTGCGCGACCTGTGACGCGGCCTTTTTTAAAGACCTGACCGTCTCTGTAATTGGAGATTCGGAAGAGGCGGTCAAGGAAGCCGGTGTGCTGGCCCGGTTTGCAAAGACCGTTTATATTATTTCGCCGCTGAAAGAGACGACATTTACCACCGATGATTTCTCCCTCCCCGCTGACAGGGTCCGCGTCATGACCAACAGCAGGGTTGTTTCGATTCATGGCTCTGATGTTGTCACACATATTAAGGTTAAAAATATGGAGAGCAAAGAAGAACAGGATATGGCCATGGACGGTGTGTTTGTCTATCTCGTCGGAAGCAGGCCTGTTGTTGATTTTTTGGGAGAATCAATTTCATTACAAGAGAAAACATGCGTATTTACTCACAGATCAATGGAGACATCCATTCCGGGTATATTCGCGGCGGGAGATGTGACCTGCGGTGAAGTCAGGCAGGTTGTTGTTGCAGCATCATACGGCTGCATAGCGGCGCTCTCTGCAGAGAGATTTATCCATAACAGAAAACGGGCGAAATTTGACTGGTCCAAGTCCTAAAACAAAGCTCTTTCTATCCACTATTTCTTATCACTTATCAAGTAGAACCTCTGCTTTGAAACAGATCGTTATTATTTTGTTTATTGCTCTATCAGCACATTTACCGACTGCAAGTGCTGCAAAAGAAGTACCGAAGGCTGAGTACACAGTAATAAAGGTCATTAACGGGGGAGATGTATCTGGGAAGGCGCTCTTTGCCGGACCGATTATTCCGAAGGATGAGATAGTGAAACTGACTTCAGAGAGGACGCTCTGCGGCGACACGCTGCCTGCCGGAAAATACATAATAAATGAAAACCGGGAGATCAGGAATGTAATTATTTATATTGCAGATATCAGATCAGGCAAAGAGATTCCGCAGGATCCGGTCACGATCGATAATGTGATGTGTAAATTTGTGCCCCACACCAATGTATCGTTCCGCGGCAACGTTGTTATTAACCGCAATAGTGACCCCGTGCTCCATGGAGTTCACCCATACATAAGAGGCAAAAGTGTTTATAACATCGCTATCCCTGGCAAGGACCAGGAAGTGAGAAAGAAACTTGTGCGAACAGGGCTCATGGAATTCAGGTGCAGTCCCCACCCCTGGATGCGGGCTTATATCTATGTGTTTAACCATCCCTATGCAGCAGTGACCAGCGAATCCGGTGATTTTTCCATCACAGACATACCTGCCGGTTCATATGAAATCAGGGCCTGGCATGAGGCATTCGGCGAGATCACTTTAGGGAAAGTCGCCATTGTGGCCGGGGAACTGAAAAAGATTAATGCTGAGTTTAAATAAATGAATGGTGTCAGCGCTATTTTGCTTACTCTATCTCTATGACAGAACCTGAATCTGCTCAATATGGCATTACGAAAGAAGAGTGTGATTCACTGTGCGCAAAAAAAGACAAACTGCGCAATTACTCTTTTGGAATAAGCTCGGCAGCAGGCATTCTTACGGGAACTATTTACGGTAATTATTTTTCAGAAGGGGTCTATCAGACAGTTGTTTTTGTCCTTTTTTTCGGCTGTTTCCTGGGCAGTCTTTTTGGGGCCGCCTTCACGATCGCGCTCGTTAACATCTATACTCTTTTCCTCTATGCATTTTCTCCAGGATTCAGAAGCTGCAGGCGGTATCTTTCTGCGAAATCAAAAAAGCAGGGGTCTGATTAATCAAACCCCTGCTATCACTGTTTATCCCGGCACAAACTAGGCTACCTGAGCGGCATATTCATCACAGAGGGACTCAATAAAGACTTGAAGTTCATCAGGTTTCAGGAGTTTGTCAGGCAAAGAAGCTCCACGCGTACTTGCCAGGTCAATTTTCTTGATCAGCTCTAAAACACAGTGGTTCAGGAGTTTGTCAGGGAATGATTCCGGAGCGTTTTTAATAAGGATGCATTCGGTTGACCAGAGCTCATCTGTGGGAGGCAGTCCTTTGCCCTTGTACCCTCTAAGCGGCTTTGCTGATGTTCCATTTTCAAGAGCCAGGGCCATGATGTCATATTGGATGAGTTGAAGCCCCCTGATTGCAGGGTTGGACATGGGGTTGTGCCGCCCTTTTGTGATCGGGGTAAAACGATCCACATTCACCCCCGAGCAACAGATTAAATCCCCCGTTTCGCTGTCCTCATCCGGTTTAATCACAAAATAGAGGAAATTATTGATATATTCGTGTGATAACTGTTTTTTCATCTTTTCACCTCCATGATTTATTTAAAATTGCCGTTTTGCTGCAACGTATCTATAATCCTGAAAAAAAAGGGTACTCACTGTTGTCATTGAACAGGGTGAAACATAAGTATTCGAAATAAAAAGGAATTAATCAATTGGTACCCTCTTTCTTTTTCATTACTATTGCTTCTATATGAAGAATACGTTCTAAAGGAGAATAATTCCATGACTTAGATCATATGAGATATTCAAGGAGAGAATTACCTTCCTTAAGCAAGTTCTGGTCAGGCTGTTAATCTTCGGACAATTTTCTTGAGGATCATTACCACCAGGGTCAACACAACGACCGCGGTGAGGAGCGGCAGAAGCATGGCAAGGGCGGTAAGGGCGAGAGCTATAAACGTTTCCAGTGATGTAAAGGCGAAATTCCCCATGCCAGCCGTGACCGCTGTTGATGTTCCCCGGATCAGGGTGGTTGTCCCCTGAAACAGGCCGGCAGTTCCCCCTCCCGCAATGATGGCGAGTGTCCACTTAAGGAGCGGACTCATCTCTGTTGCAAATGATGCCATTACAATTGTTCCTGCTGCCACAGCAGCAGGTGCTGCGATGGTATCGAGAAGGTTGTCGACCAGGGGGATGTAGTACGCAGCAATCTCCGCTGCGGTTGCGACCGCAAAAACGATAAGCGCTTCAGGCGTGCCAATCCACTGCATGCCTTCTGAAAGAGATAAATGTCCCTGAGACGCGGCGATGCTCATTCCGAGGAGGGGGACAAATACGCGGTACCCGCATGCAGCACTGAGTCCTATGCCAATTGGGATGCTGAAAAAGAGGTCCATATAACCGGTTACGTTCCTTTCTGCATTATATCACAGGCCTGACCAGGTTCTGTTTATCCGGTTTATCAAAGCCCGGCAGGGAACGAAAGCTGATAATTGTGATTGAAGTCACTTCTTAACCGGAATTAATCAGAAATAATAAAACAAGAAGGTTATTCCAAGAAAGGTTAGAGAGGGCACGATGACAAAGAGTAAAGCGATTATCAGATTCAAAGACAAAACCATGATGAAAGGAACAGTAAGCCGGTTTTCACCCTTTTATAAACACTTTCGTTTTGAGATGCTCAACGGCGATGTCGTATCTGTTGATATGGACAAGATCAAGGCGATGTTTTTCGTAAAAAGTTTCGATGGAAACAGGAGCTACAGGTACAGCTATAACGATGAAATTCCTGGTGCCGGTGAGAAATACTTTGTAAAATTCGATGACGGCGAAGAGATGGTGGGATATACAACGCAGTTAGATTACAGCGCCCATGGTTTTTATATGACCCCGGCCGATGTTCAGGGGAACAATACCTATGTATTTGCTTCGCGGTCAGCTATCGAGAGCATGTCTTTTGTATGATCGTTTCTGATCAGCCATACTCTCTGTGCCTGACGCCATTTCATTGTCCGGGCAAAAACTCTTTTATTCTCTCAACCCCGGTTTTTAGCATGGCAATATCCTGTGTATATGCAAATTTCATGAACTTCCCGGTCCGCCTATTTAAATTTCGCCATGAAGCCTTCATAGAGGCTCTTTACATACTCTTTATCTTTTTCCGGGTCTGCTTCTTCGAACCTGTCCAGAGTTTTTGAGACACCATCGGGGATTTCCGCTAAAAACTGTGAAGGCAGGGAAGGTGTTTCCTTACCGTATTTTACCCGGTGTTCCGTGTACGTGATGAAAAGCTCTTTCATTGCCCTGGTGATGCCGACATAGAAGAGCCGTCTCTCTTCTTCAAGACCTTCATCCGTATCAGCTGATTTCTTATGAGGCAGGATGCCGTCCTCTGCAGCAGCAATAAATACAACCGGAAATTCCAGCCCCTTTGCAGAATGGAACGATATCAGTGTTACACCGTATCCGGCCTGCTCCTGCTTTTCCTCGACCAGGTCTGTGAGGGCCATTGTCTCGAGGAACCCGGAAAGGGACGGGCTGCGATCCACTGACTCATAGTGTTTTACTGACTCAATAAAGCCGTCCAGGTTCTCAATTCGCCTGTAGGCTGAATCGGGAGTCTTGTAGAGCGCTATGAGGTAATCCCTGAAGTTGATTTCATCTATGAGCTCCTTGAGCGTGTCCCCCATATTCTTGCCGCTGCTGAAACGTTCCTGATAACGGCAGATAAGCGCATAAAAGTCTTCAGCTGACCCGGCAGCACCAGGTTTCAGTTTATTGTTATTCGATGCTTTGCCAAAGGCCTCAAACATATCCATGGAGTTGGCTCGGGCATAATCCCCAATTGAGGCAAGGGCTGAAGGGCCAAGACCTCGTTTGGGAGCAGTAACCGCGCGGAGAAGACTGAGATTGTCTGAGGGGTTCGCGATGATCTTGAGGTATGCTGCAAGGTCTTTTATCTCTTTGCGTTCAAAGTAGCTTGTGCCGCCCACCACGGTATAGGGTGTCTTCTGCATTCGAAGGGCTTCCTCAAAGGGCCTTGAAAGAAGGTTTGCCCTGTATATGATGGCGATGCTCTCTGCAGGTACCTGCTTTTCTTCGATGAGCGAGCTGATTCTGCCCGCGACCCAGTCTGCCTCATCTTCTGTGTTTCCTGCCTTGAAGATGTTGACTTTGGGCCCTGCTCCCCTGTCTGTCCAGAGGGACTTTTCCATCCGTCTGCTGTTGTTCTGTATGACGCCATTTGCTGCGTTAAGTATATTGTCAAATGAGCGGTAGTTCTGTTCAAGACGTATCGTTACTGTGCCGTTATAGTCCTTTTCAAAGTCAAGGATATTACTGATGTCCGCTCCTCTCCAGCCGTATATGGACTGGTCATCATCTCCAACCACACAGAGGTTTTTTCGTTTCCCTGCCAGGAACTTTATAAAGTCATACTGAATACGGTTTGTGTCCTGATACTCATCAACCATGATATATTTGAACTGCTCCCTGTATTTTTCGAGCACATCGGCATGGTCCCTGAACAGTTTAAGCGTCAGCACCATGAGATCATCAAAGTCGAGGGCGTTCATCGACCTGAGCGCTTCACGGTAACGGGGATAAAGAAGCGCGGAAGCTTCCTCAACCGGATCTTCGTCCGCGTCTTTGTTGTCCGGTGCAAACCCGTTTTTTGTCATGCTGATCTTTTCAAGGACCGCCTCGGGTTTGAAGCTCCGGTCATAAAACTTGATGTCTGACATGATGGTTCTCAGGAGGGAGACCTGCTCCGAGGTGTCATAGATAGTGAAGTCCTTCCTGTAGCCGAGGACCTCGATTTCATGTCTGAGGATCCTCAGGCAGAGTGCGTGGAATGTTGAAATAACCGGTTTACTTTTACCTTTTTTCACGATCTTTGATACCCGTCCCCTCATTTCACGGGCAGCTTTATTGGTAAAAGTAACGGCAAGAATCGAGTCGGCAGGAATGCCTGAGTGTATCAGGTATGCAGTTCTCATGGTTATTACCCTGGTCTTGCCTGATCCTGCTCCGGCGAGAATGAGAAGTGGACCGTCTGTATGCATGACAGCCTCTTTCTGGCGGGGATTGAGACGTGACAACTCTTTATATATATCCACGACGACTTACAGATCCCTTCAAGTACATCAGATTCAGTATGGTAAAGCTTTCCGGGGCACGGTCCTCGTGCCCGGCAACGGGCACAGACAGATTGTTCCATTAATTCTCTTCAAAAAGCGGCAGAAAAGCCGGAGAAGATATCAGGACTATCTATATTAAAGGTTGAGGCTTAATAAGGCAATGCAGGGGACAGCTCTCCATAAAAGAAGTATGTATATGATCTTGATTCAGGAGATACTCATTCCTCATCTTCAAGTTCGACCCGGTATTTATTGTAATTAATACAGGCATGTTCGATCTGTGAACGGTCTTCCTGAGCTTTTCTGATGAGGCTGAGAACTTTTTCCACTGACGTGAGATGAAAGATGTTGTTCATGTCAGCACTGTCAAACAGTTTGCGTGCCAGTACTTCATCCCTGAGCCACTGCACAAGACCGGCCCACATATCTCCATAGAGGATAATCGGTATGTCACAGGTATGTTTCACCTGTATGAGCTGCCATGAATAAAAGAGCTCAAGGAGTGTGCCGATACCTCCGGTGGCAACAACAACAGCATCGGACAATGACATAAAGGCATCCAGCCTGCCGCTGAAGCGGTCAAACTCTTTTTTGATGTCCAGGTATTTGTTTGCTTCCTGCTCATGAGCAAGCGTAATATTCAGCCCAAAAGAGTGAGCATCTGAGTCAACACTTTTATGGCCCTCATTGGCTGCGAGCATCAGGCCGGGGCCGCCGCCCGTAACAACATCAAATCCTGACTCAGCTAACCCTTTCGCGATGAGATAGACGTTATTGTATTCTTCATCTCCTTTTTTGAGACGCGCAGAACCGAAAATAGTAACCCGATAATGTAGATCCATATCTTCCCTCTTTCATTAAATTTACTATGCATGCACCACTGAATATGAGTGCCGGGTTAAACCGGGAGTTTGTATGCAGGCAAACCCCTTGCGTATAGTATAAACTGTTATTCCCGGAGTATAACAGTAAATTCTTTTAACTAAACAAAACCGTATAATATTACGGAATTTTATAGGGTTCTGCATTCAATCTTATTGAGTAACGCTGTTTGAAGGATTAATGCAAGATACAAGACCTGACTGCACGAATAGTAGATCCCCCCCCCTTTTTACTTGTTCCAGTGTCTTCTCTTGAACTCCCAGGGAGGCAGAGGATTTGAGTCCTGCCAGAGACCCAGTCCCTGGGACCGTGCCTTATTTTCAGCGGAAATATATTCAGAGGCATAGGGGCTTTTGAGATGTTTTCTGTAGGCCCAGGCATATCCCCTCTTTACCATTTCCAGGTTTACATCCATCCCCTCTTTCGTGATAATGCAGACGTCCCGGCCGTGCGTCTTTTCTCCGGTAGTCACAA
Organism: Thermodesulfovibrionia bacterium; assembly: GCA_947259645.1. Lineage (GTDB taxonomy): Bacteria > Nitrospirota > Thermodesulfovibrionia > UBA6902 > UBA6902 > Glo-13. The sequence continues at coordinate 15,408 of CAMYND010000017.1, forward strand.
TCTCAACATCCTGTCCATGCACAAGGCGTTTCAGTTCCTGGCCGGCCTTTGAGGAGTAGGGTTGTCCTTTCCTGTTCTTCCGGGGGTTTTCCGGCGAATCGATTCCGTAGAGCCTGCAGGTCATCTTTTTCTTTAGTTTATCAACTTCAATGATAACCGTATCACCATCAGTGACGCGAATTACCTCACCCTGCAGAGGTTCCTGGGATGAACACGATACCGCAAAAAAGAGAAGCATGGATAGCAATGGTGCGGACAAAAAAGCTGACTTGATCATAATAGTGTAACGTCTCCCCTGTTCGCGATGCGTAAATTAAGTTGATTATCGTAGTGTAATGGTTCCCCTCTGTAATGAGCAACTTGTATTGTTGTTTCCCCATGAATAGAAAGGTCACCTGTTATCATGGCATTGCCTGACTGTCTTCGTCTATTCGTGTTTTCTGAACATATTTCTTGCTGGTGTTGTTCATGAGCTTAGAAAAAGATTATAATTCTTAATTAGATCTATGGGTTCATAAAACATCTAAAAACCGGAGCGTGTTATTAAATTTAACAGACAACATATCCCAATAATCCTTGTTCTTGTAATAGGAACTGCGGCAGCGATAGCCTCATTTTTTATAGTCAGGCACGTTGAGCTATTGAATATTAAGGGGAACTTTCTCAGGGATACACATAACAGGATCACAGCGATAAAGAGAGAAATAGAGATCAATATTGCTCTTGTTCAAAGCATAAAGTCTTTTTACGAGAGCTCTGAAGAGGTAACAAGCGACGAGTTTCATAAATTTACCTCTGGCCAATTAGCAGAACACAGGAGCGTTCGAGCCCTGGAATGGGTTCTCAGAGTGCCCGGTTCGGAGAGATATGCAATCGAAAATACTGATTTTCAGATCACTGAAATTGGCAGTGATGGAAATATGGTAAGGGCTGCTGAAAGAGAGGAGTATTTCCCTGTTTATTATGTTGAACCATTCATCGGAAATGAAAAAGCACTGGGTTTTGACCTCTTTTCCAACACTGTACGGGCAGATGCCCTTAAGGAATCTCGTGACAGCGGAGAAGTTTCCGCAACGGCACAAATAGAATTAGCGCAGAAAACGGGCAATGAAAATGGTTTTCTCATTTTTCTCCCTGTGTACCATGCTCACCGTTCTTTGAAAACAGTTGGAGATCGAGGTAAGAACCTGAAGGGCTTTGTGCTGGGAGTTTTTGAAATCGGAGATGTCATAGAGAACGCATTGTCATATTTGCAGCCGAGGGGTATAGACCTTCATATATATGATGAATCGACATCACCGGAGGGAGAATTACTCTATTCACATATGTCCAGGATGAGAACTGATGAAAGCCGGTTAAAGGAGGAAAAAGATGCGCCCCGGTCCCGGATCAACTTTTCAGAATCCCTTAATGTAGCGAATCGCAGGTGGAGAATAACAACTGAACCAATCCCGATATATTACAGCGCGGCTAATGACTGGCATGCCTGGGCGATCTCTTTCAGTTTATTAGTCATTGCCTTGGTAATGACCTCTTATTTAAGGAACATGGCCACACAAACTGCGCGCATTCAGAATCTTGTTCATGACCTCTCTGATGACATCTCAAAAAGAAAATTGATTGAAGAACGTCTGTTTGATGCGCATAAAAGACTTCTGACGATTCTGGATGGCATAGATTCACTGGTCTATGTCGCTGACATGGATACCTATGAACTCCTGTTTGTCAATAAATACGGCCGGGATGTCTGGGGTAATATGCAGGGCAATATCTGCTGGGAAGTGCTGCAGAGTGATCAGTCAGGCCCCTGTGAATTTTGCACGAACAGATACCTCCTTGATCCCGAGGGGCAACCGGCAGAGGCCTACACATGGGAGTTTAAAAACACCGTAACGGGGCACTGGTATTACATCAGTGACAGGGCGATCAGGTGGATTGACGGTCGGTTAGTCAGGCTTGAAATTGCCTCTGATATTACTGAGCGGAAAACATTAGAGGAAGAACGTCAGAGAAGCCATAAGCTCGAATCCGTAGGAATTCTTGCCGGAGGAATAGCCCATGATTTCAATAATCTTATTACCGCTGTTATGAATAATATCTATCTTTCAAAAAGGAACCTTGACAGTACAGACAAGGCATACAGGTGGCTGCAGCAGTCTGAGAAGGCATTGATGAGAGCGAGCGACTTAACCCGTCAGTTCCTTACCTTTTCTAAAGGCGGAGAACCTGTCAGGCAGTCAACATCCATAACGGAAGTGATACGTGAATCTGCCGAGTTCATACTGAGGGGCTCGAATTCACGGTGTGAGTATTCTTTTGCCGATGATCTCTGGCCTGTTGAGATTGATTCAGGGCAGATAAGCCAGGTGTTCCAGAACCTCATTATAAATGCAGACCAGTCCATGCCTGATGGAGGCATTATCAGGATCAGCGCTGAGAATGCTCCTGCCGACACGATTACCGCTCCTTTATTAAAGGATATGGATTGCGTGAAAGTTACTGTTCAGGACCAGGGAATGGGAATATCAGAGGAGCATCTTGACAAGATATTTGATCCCTACTTTACAACAAAGGATATGGGCCGGGGTCTCGGGCTTGCTATTACTTTTTCCATAATCAAAAACCATGGAGGTCATATTCTGGTTGAGACTGAACCGGGCCGGGGGGCAGCCTTCATCATCTATCTCCCGGCAACCCGGAAGAAGCCCGAAGGGAATGAGTTATTAACAGATGCTGCCTCATTGGGAGAGGGGAAAATACTGATCATGGATGATGAAGAAATGGTACGAAACTCCCTTGGAGAAATAATATCAATTATCGGATATGACGTTGCGTTTGCCCGGGATGGAAAAGAAGCCATGGCATTGTATGAGAAAGCCATGAAATCTTCAGACCCCTTTTGTGCTGTTATCCTTGACCTCACCGTGCCGGGAGGTATGGGGGGAAAAGAAGCTCTTCAAAGGCTGCGCGAGATTGATCCGGACGTCAAAGCGATTGTCTCAAGCGGCTATTCAAAAGACCCTGTGATGGCCAGGTTTAGCGAATATGGATTTCTGGGTGTTATTTTTAAACCGTACAGGCATGAGGATTTGACCGGCACGTTACGTAACGTATTAAATGAGTAATTACTCGCTGCCTGTCAGGCGGTGATCTTTCCAGTTTTTAATTCTGTTGACAGATGCCAGGGCAATCGTGGAACGTCCTGACACACCTCCAACCCCCCTGATAGAGAAGAAATTCGCGCACTGGTTGTTCTAAAAAAAATGTGCAATACCGCAGCGGGATAAAAACGCATGCCTGGAGCATAACCTTTCCGTCAATGCAGACTTTTTTGCGATGGAAAAAATCATGATTAATATTATTAAAGTTATTTTAAGGTCATCCCGATAAGTAAGAAACTTCATGGAAAAGATGAGAGAGAATATAAAAGGGACAGAGCAGGAAGAAAACGAAAAGTCGATCGGTACAGGCATGATGAACCAGTCGAACAACAGTGACCGAAAGAGGCTTTCCCAGCAGTTTACCTGGTTCTGGGCAATAATCCTGCTGATAAACACATTTGTTGTTGTTGTGATCGCCAGCCTGCAGATTAAAAATGAATATGCCCACCTGATGCAGTCCAGGGTAGAAACCGTGGGCAGCACCCTGGAGACATTCATGCAGGACATTCTGGGCCTGGGCCTTCCCATCGGTTCATTGGAAGGTATTGAGAAGGAACTGGAGAATATCGTCAGAGGCGACCTGAAAGCCCTCTATGCCAATGTAGTAGACGACCAATCGAATGTAATTTACAGTTATCCGCAGATTAAACAGGGCATCACATTTCATCCTGAAATGCTTCTTCGCCTCATCGAGAAAAATGAGCAGCAATCATTTGCGACAGGATCATCGTACAACACATTTATTCCGATTGAAGACCCGGTGACAAACACAGTTGTGGGCGGGATTAATATCGGGATATTGAAAAAGCAGGTCTTGCTGAAGACTTTTGACACCATTGGCAAGCTTATTCTTACCTTCTCTATATTCATCATTGTTACACTGATGCTCTTATACTGGGTTACAAAGCGCACGATAAAACCACTGGAAGTTCTGACCAACGGTGCACTGGCGCTGGGTAAGGGTGACCTTAAAGTGCGTGTTGATGTGGATGCAAATAATGAATTCGGCTCCCTTGCCGAGTCATTTAATTATATGGCTGAGCAGATCGAAGATGACCGCGAGAAGTTGACCACCTACATGGGTGAGCTCAAACAGAAAAATGAAAAGCTTCAGCGCGCCCATGAGGAAATTCTCCAGAGAGAGAGAAAACTGAAAAACGCCCAGTCCCAGATTGTGCTGAGTGAAAAGATGGCATCCCTCGGTCTTCTCATCGCCGGAATCGCCCATGAAATAAACACGCCCGCAGGTGCCATTGCGAATGTAGCCAGTGATTTGCGCGGGAGGGTGAAGGCAATAACAACTGATTTCCTTAATATTCAGGAGCTTTCAGAGGAAGAGATGCAACTTCTCGGCTCCCTCGCCGAAGAATTCACCAATGGGGAATATGTAGCGGAAGGGGGAACGCAATGGAAAAAAACCCGGGAAGTAAGAAAGTGGCTTGAGGAAACAGGTGCGGAAAACAACAAGGATATCGTAGCCATTCTCTCAAAATACAACCTTCTCGAAAAGGAAAAACTCATCAAATACGAGACACTGCTGAAAAAACCGTGGGCGCTGGAACTGGTGGACTCATTCGGGACAATAAATGTCGGCATGAAGATATGCGATTCCAGTATAAGAAAGATCAGTGAAATTGTAAAAGCCCTGAAATACTATGCCTATACTGATATGGACAAGACGTCCCTCGTGGACATAAATGAAAATATCGACAATGTCCTTCTCCTCATGCACAACAAAATGAAGTACAACATTGACGTGGAGAAACATCTGCAGCCCATTTCCAAGATCCATTGCACGAGCGAAATTAATCAGGTCTGGACAAACCTCGTATCGAATGCTCATGACGCGATTATGGAGGTGAAAGCGCCTAGTGATAAGGGAAAGATCGAGATCGCAACCTCCGAGGACCCTGAATGGGTAAATGTCAGCGTTACAGATTACGGGGTTGGTATATCAGAAGAAAATGTAAACAGAATGTTTGACCCTTTCTTCACAACAAAGGGGATTGGAAAAGGCACAGGCCTCGGCCTTTCCATAGTAACAGGCATTGTGAAGAAGCATAAAGGGGAGATTTTAGTTGACAGTGTTTCAGGGAAGACAACAATAACAGTAAAATTACCGAAAGATAATGGAAAGGATGCGGGGTCAGATGAGTAAACAGATGTATCACCTATTTTTTATTGACGATGACAAGGATTTTCTCCGGTCTATGAACATGGCTGTTTCAAAGCGGATTAGCGAAAATGAAATCGGCATGGACATTCAGACCCACTTTATGAGCAACCCGAATGAGGGGCTCGCATTTGCCAAAGAGCTGACCGAAGAGTCTGAAAAGATCGCTGTTATTATCAGCGACCAGCAGATGCCGGAATTGACCGGTATAGAGCTGATGGAACAGGCAGGTGAATTCGTGCCAAACTCCTTTAAAGTGCTCCTCACCGGCTACGCGTCCCTCGATTCCGCCAAGTACGCTATCAATCACAGAATACTTGATCAGTATGTATCGAAACCGATAGCTGATTATGATAATTTTCTTTCTCTTGTTAACAATGCGATAAAGACCTTTCATTTTCGCGAGGAAAAGGAGAATGCTGAAAGGGAAATACGGCAGTATGTGGCTGAACTGGAAATAAAAAATATAAAAATACGGGACATGCATTTGGCAGCAGAGAAGATTGCCTACCTTGCACAGGGATTGAGAAAACTGGACCTTGATGAAGTGCTTGACCTCATTATTACCAAGATACCGGAGGTTTTCAGTGCCAAGTATGCATCGCTGTTTCTCTTAAATGAAGAGGATCAGTCCCTTCAACTGCAACGAAGCAATTACCTGACTGAAAACTACAAAAAGCTAATGAATGAAGATGACCAGTCACCAATGGTCGTTGCATTGCGCGAGAACAGGACAATCGTTCTCTCTGAAATAGGTGAATCTTCCTATGATTTTCTGAACAAGGAATGTCTTGGGGAATCGTGCATAATTATTCCCTTTCTCATCGGAGGCGACAAAAACTCAGTGGACATACTGGGCAACTCGGAAGGGATAAAAGGTGTACTTAATCTCGGCAATATATGTGACATGGGGAGCCTGGACATCATTTCCTATGCTGCTTCACTGATCAGAAACATACTGGGTATACATATTCTGAATGCACAGCTCTATCAGAAATCCCAGCGGCTGGCCCTCATTGACGGACTGACAGGACTGTACAACAAACATGTATTCATGGAGTTTCTGAAGAAGGAATATCTTTACAGCGAACGCCATGGAGTCCCCTTCTATCTGTCCCTGATGGATGTTGACGATTTCAAGGCTGTGAATGACACCCATGGCCACCGGATTGGTGATGAGGTCCTCGCCCAGATCGGTTCTCTCTGCAGCAATCTCTCAAGAAAGTCCGATGTGGTAGCCCGTTATGGCGGTGAGGAAATCGCCATGCTTATTAATGAGGGGGGCATGGATGAGATCGTTGCCATTCTTGAGCGAATCCGGGAAGGGATAGAGAAAAATAAATTTCCCAATGATATCCAGCTTGGTATGAGCATCGGGTTAAGCAAATACTGTCCCGGTGACAATGACAGCATCGAGAAAATGATTGACAGAGCTGACAGTGCTCTCTATAAAGCGAAGGCAAAAGGTAAAAACAGAGTAGAGGTATTACTAAAAGATGAAACTGGTAGAGCAGTATAATAACGACATTGAATCGTTCATCATATGTCTTGATGACGACATAGATTTCCTGAATTCACTCAAGATATCTCTGCCCACAAAATTTCGCGATAAGCCGAACTGTACTATTCTCTTTATGGATGATCCTCATGATACTCTTGACATGATACGGGAACTTAAAGAAGGCAACGAGGAGATCGCGCTGCTCATTACTGACCAGATGATGCCGAATATGAAAGGGATTGATTTCCTGAAGGAAGCAATGAAGTTAACACCTGAGTCAATGAGAGTGCTTCTCACCGGTCATGCGGGTATGGACTCTGCCATTACTGCGATTAATGAAAACGTCCTTGACAAGTACCTGACGAAACCGGTTAATGATATTGAAGATTTTGTGTTTACCCTGAAACGGCTGTTAAATGAGTTCTATTTGAAAAGTACCGTTGATATCCAGCAGCAGAAAATCCTTGATCTTTATCAGTTCAGCAACTCCCTCAGTAAGCTGCGCAGCCTTGATGAGACCCTGGAGCACACTCTGGGCTTTATACGTGACACACTTAAGAGTGACAGGATATCGATCCTCCTTGTAGAAGATGGAGAACTGGTTATCAGGGCCAGTATCGGAATTTCCGATGATATTATTGAGCAGGTAAGAATTCCGATAGGGAAAAATATCTCCGGAAGAGTTCTTAAAGACAGGAAGCCCATACTCGTAAAGGATATCGACGGGATTCCCTGGATCTCACAAAAAATAAATAATGATTTCAAGTCATTTATAAGCACTCCCATGGTCTGCGCGGAACTTACGTCCTACGATGTCCCTCTTGGCGTGATTAATGTGACAAACAGGGAAGGAAATGAGACATACAGCGAACTTGACCTGAGCGTGCTCTCTTTTATCGCAAACACAGCATCAATTGCCATACATAACCAGCAGAATCAAAGTATGCTGGAGCAGAGTTACTTTGACACCATCAGCGCGCTTATTATGGCTCTGGAAGCACGAGACACCTATACAAAAGGACATTCGGTTCGCGTGATGCAGTATTCAGAAGGAATTGCCCATGAGATTGGACTTGATGATTCACAGAAAAAGACTATCAGGGATGCTTCAATTCTCCATGATATCGGCAAGATCGGCATTCGGGATGATGTTCTGTTAAAAGGTGGCATGCTCAGCCCGGACGAGGTTGACGAGGTAAGGAAACATCCGGATATCAGTGGATCAATTATCAAGGCGATATCATCTTTGCAGGAAGTCGGCATGGTCGTAAGCCAGCATCACGAGAGGTTTGACGGGCAGGGATATCCCAAAAAACTGAAGGGTGAAGAAATTCATATAGGTGCGAGAATCATGGCGGTGGCTGACGCTTATGATGCGATGACTTCGCAACGGCCATATCGTGAACCCCTTCAACAGGAAGATGTATTGAACGAATTAAAAGACGGGACAGGTACCCAGTTTGACCCGCTCTGTGTAAACGCGCTTATCAGCTATCTGGGGGTAAGATGTGAGTCAGAAAAAGAGTCCTTACAGGAGAAACACTAAAGTGAAATATCTTGATTTCTGTAAATCAGATAATAAACAAAAAGAAAGGGAGAAGAAAATGAAAAAAAGATCAAAGCTGTATTCGGTAATCTTAGCAGTAGTCTTAATATTTGCAAGTGTGGCGCCATCATGGGCGGTGCATAAAGTTCACATCGCAATGGTGCTGTGGCGGGGAATGACAGAAGCGGAAAATGGATTTAAGACTCAACTCTTGGAATCTGACGAGTACGAATTTACATTCTCGGTCTTTGACGCAAATCAGGATAAAAAGGAATTGGCCAGAATCATCGATAATCTTGACACCAGTCAATACCAGTTAATTTACTCTTTTGGTACGACGGTTACAAAAACACTCAAGAGCAAGGTGAAGGACATTCCCATTGTCTTCAACATCGTATCAAGACCGGTAAAAGCAGGGGTTATTGACGACTGGGAACATTCCGGAAGTAATATCACAGGCGCTTCAAATGCCGTTCCGATGGGTAGTGCGTTTAACACGCTGTCCAATGTCATGTATATCGGGAGACTGGGATTTGTATACAACCCCAAGGAAGCAAACTCGAAAATCCAGCGTGATGAGCTTGAATTGCTGCAAGAAAAATTTAACTATAAAATGGTAGATGCTCCTATCACCAGTGTTGAGAAGATCCCTGAAGTAATAATGAACCTTGTTAATGAAAAAGTTGATGCGGTTCTTTTGCCGCAGGATTCACTGGTAAAGGCGAGCGCTGATGATATTATTAAACCATTGAACAAACATAAGATCCCTTCTATCGTTACGATTCCGGGCATGGTGGCTGAGAATGGAGCATTTCTCGGGCTGGGACCAAGCTACTATGATCTGGGAAAACTGGCAGGATACAAGGCCCTGGCAATCCTTCGGGGAGAATCACCGAACAATGTTCCGTCAAGCACGTTGAAACGTCTGCACATGACGGTAAACCTCTCGACCGCGAAGGAAATAGGCGTGAATGTACCGATTCAGATGTTAAGAATTTCAACTGTTGTGAGGTAATTGCAAATAATAATGGTCAAACCCTCTGAGGAAAGAGCAACGGGCAGAACAGGCCCGGAGACCTTCTTTGCAGAGCTTTTGAACCGGAAGCGGATATCAAGACAATGAATATGGATTTTTTCTCAATAATACAAGCAGTTATTCCATCCTTTGCGATTGTCTTTCTCGGATACATTTATTCGGTGAAAGACAATACACTGGATTTGAAGAGCATTGCAAACCTCATATATTACATATTTTCACCGTGTCTCGTGTTTTCATCACTGGCCAGAAGGTCCTTTCATTTTCAGGAGTTTCTGATGATAGGTTTCTCCGTGATCGTGCTGATTTTTTCTCTGATGGCAATTACATGGGTATATATGAAGCTTGCACGCATCAAGGGAGGGGGTTTTTATCTGCCCATCATCTTCATGGCAACAGGCAACATAGCACTGCCGATGGCATTCTTTCTCTACGGTAACGAAGGACTGGCAAAGGCGATCATTTTTCATCTCATAAACGTGCTCTTCCTGTATTCCATGGGTGTGTTTCTTGTGAGCAGACAGACCAACTTCAAGGAATTTTTCAAGATACCTCACCTCTATGCTGCTATTTTTGGTGTTATCGTCGCCACAGTTAACTTCCAGCTCTCACCAGGTATCACAAAGTACTTTTCCCTTATTGGAGATGGTATTGATATTCTTGGTAAAGGCGCTATTCCGATGCTCATTATCAGTCTTGGATATTCCCTCAAGAGGACCAGGGTCGCTGATTTAAAGCATGGGATGGCAGGTGCGGGAATGCGCATTTTGCTGGGACCGGCAATCGCCTTCGGTCTGATTGTATTCTATCGTTATATCGGTCTTGCTCCGATTGAGCAGGGGTATGACCTTGTTCTGTTCACTGACATACGAACAACTGAATCGATCATTATCCTGATGTCAGCCATGCCGGCCCCTATCGCGAGCTTTCTGCTGAATGAAAAATTTGACGACTGTCCTGAAAAAGCGGCCTCAATGGTCCTGATCGGGACATTAATGGTTATGATTACCATTCCCGTGATAATCGCATTTTCACAACAGTATATTTTTGGCGTGCAGTTGCCAACGTTTATTGAATAGAGAGGACATATGGACAGCGCTATAAAAAAAGAAAATGAACTACTGAAGCAGCAGGTTGAAGGGTACCGCAGTATCCACAATATCCTTATGGAGTTACGAAAAGACATTTCAGAGAAGCAGAAATATGAGTTGGTCTGCAGCCATTTTAAAGATCTTTCCATGGCCCGGGAGACAACGCTGTTTATGAAAAAACTCAAGTCTGATCGTTACCATTTCCTTGCAGCTTCAGATACTGAAGGGAGCAGGTACAGCGGGGGTTTTCTGGACACAGGAGGTCTGGACCTCCTGAAAGCGGAAACAAAAGACCTGACCGCGGCCCCATCCCCGGCCATAACTGTTCAAACGAGAAAGGCTCAGTATGACTTCCATGATAAAATTATCGCGGTCGTCCCTGTAAAGGTCTTTTCCGAGGTTTATGGCATCCTGCTCTGTGAATATGATAGTTCATTTTCGCTGGATGATACGCTGAGGCAGGAAATGGTTTCGCTATTCCTTGACCAGATCAGCCTCCTCTTTGAGTGCCATGCAGAAGCGGAACAGTTTCAGGATAAGGCAAATTCTCTTGAGCTCCTGTACGAAATAGGCAGTAAGCTCAGCATCATAAGAAATGAGGACAAACTTCTTGAGGCCATTCTTACGCTGATTCAGCAAAAACTGGAGGTCGACCGATGTTCTTTAATGATTATCGATGAAGACAAGAAAAACCTTCAGATAAAAAAAGCTGTCGGCAAGTATGATATTGATGTCAGCAAGGTCAAAGTACCGATTGGCGAGGGTATTGCTGGACACGTAGCATTGGGGAAACTTCCTCTGCTGATAAAGGACCTCTCCTCTGAAAAGCATTTGATCAGCCATGTTCCGAAGAAGCACAGTTTTCGCACCAACTCACTATTAAGTGTCCCGCTGGTAACAGAGGGTGAGACCATCGGAGTGATCAATGTAAACAACCGGAAAGACGGACTCTCTTTTTCGGAATCTGACATGCATCTTCTGAGTAAAATAGCATCTGAAATCGCTGCAATACTGAAGAGGTCATATATTGCGCTTCAGTTAAAAAAGTCCAGAGAGCTTGACAGTGAGATAAAAAAGTTTATGGTTTGAGGGGAAGAATATGACAACTGAAAAACTGAACACAAAAGCGATAATGATAGCGTACAGATACAGAAATGTGAGGCGAAAGAGCAGACAACTATGACACCTATTATTATTCGATGTGAAAAATGCGGAAAAATCCTGCAGGGCAAAGTAGAGAAATCGAACATTGTCGGTAAATGTCCCCGATGTAAGGACAAGTTTGTTGTTCCCGACCCGATTAGCCGGGAGAGCCGTAAAGGCGACAGATCCATTGTCTCTGAAAGTAAATATTTCAGGGACCTGCCGGATTCTGTGACGAAAAGCAACAGTTCTGTGAATTACAGGGTTGTCTATACCGAGGCTCCCCCAATGGAATTTGCCCTGAAGCGAAAAGATCAAGTACCGTTACTTGATATTGGCGAAGGTGGAATTGGGTTTATCGCCAGGGCAGACGACAAAGCAAATAAAGCGCTTCCCGGTGATATTTTAACCATCGAGATAGATTTCCCAATTTTTGTTAAACCGGTAAGTGCGAAAGTAGAGGTTTGCTGGGTAAGGCCCATAAAACAGAAAAAATTGATGCAGGTAGGCGTACGCTTTTATCGTCCCAGCGAAGCGCTGAAGGGTGTCTTAAAAAACATTAAAGAATATATTGCATCAAAAACGCAGTCTCTTGATTTCGAAACCTGGGGCTCATTGTAATAATTGTATCCGGATTCACCCCTGCAATGCCAGCTGTTCAGGACATCATTTTTACTCTTCATTCTTCTTTTTTCTCTAGAGCGCCTCGATAATTCCATACTTTTACAGACAGGTAATGTCGCTTCCGTGTATAATATGAATTCTTACGTTTTAATCTGGATATTCCAGGCTGTTTGATGAACTGATCCGTTGGTTCTCAGAAAGGGGAAGGAGATGAGGAAACGCCAGAAAATAATTCTTATTGTTTATATGTATATGGTAGTAATCATGGGGTTTATCTATGTCCCGTATAAACAATATTACCCAAATGGTGCACAGAAGTTTGTGGGACATCATCTGCGCGTCAGATTGTTTGAGGTTCTTCCCTGGGAAAAGAGTGTCTGGGGTATGGTTGTTATCGACTCTAACCTTATTATTGCTGAGGTACTCTCGATCACTGCTATAACAGCCGCTATTTTTCTTCTGTTTAAAAAGGATTAATAGTCTTGGATTAAACTATCTGCACTGCGGTCCTCTTAGTCAATGACGATAATCAGCACCGGAATTGCGATTGAGAGCCAGATTCCTGCTTCACAAAGGATACGTTTAATTTTTTTCACCTGTACCTCCTTCTGCCTTAAACAGTATTTTCTTTTTAAATGCAAATTTGCTTCCAGCCCGGTTTTGCTATGCATGCAAGATATTTATTATTTAAAATTAAGTCTTTAGGAGGTCTTAGAGAGATGGGTAGAATTGTGCCACAAGGCCTATTTGTGCCACTATTGTGCCAAAATCAGCAACGTAGTGACCGGCAGAGGGCATTCAATGAGTATTAAATGACTCAATGGGAGTTTTGCCTAGCTGCCTCTGATCTGTGTCTTGACCCGGAGTTTTGCATCTATGAAGTCTTTATGGGAAACATAGATCAGCCCCGCAATTTTGCGGACCATATATTCTTCGTGTTTATCAAGAATAGAATCTGCAAAGGCGACTTCCCATAAATGCTCGATTACCTTGATCTTCTGCTTCCGGGTAAAGCCTTTGTTTATCATGGAGGTAAATTCATGATAGCCTGTTGATTCCCATATTTTAGCCTCGGCAAGACCGGTCAAAGCTTCTGCTTCTTCATCGGAAAGTCCGAATTTAGTTCTCATCGATGCTGAAATGGTTCTTTTTTCCTCTTCCCTGATCTCTGAATCAGCACGCATCATTTCTATCAATAGAGCTGCTGTCGCGATCTGGAGAGCGTGCTCAGACACCTTGTCCGGACTTTCCGTATCTTTCTTGATATATTTCTCGAAAAACTGCTTTATACTATTTGTCATGATATCTACTTATTATATAAGTGAAAGGAGTGCTAATACAACGGGCCCGGGATTATTTCTGCTTTTGTTTCCTTGTATAATCCTGACTCAACTATCATGTGCTTCCGAAAGTAAGGAGACTACTGAGTGCCAATAACTATAGCCCTGGCTTCTGATCATGCCGGATATCTTTATAAGGAAGGAATTAAGAGTCATCTGTTGACCAGGGGATATGAAGTGAAGGACTTTGGTACATTTTCAGAAGACTCTGTTGACTACCCCCAATGGATCAGGCCGGCTGCCAAATCAGTGTCCCGCGGAGAGTGTGACCAGGGAATCATATTCGGGGGCTCGGGCAACGGGGAAGCGATTGTTGCCAATAAAGTAAAGGGGATCAGATGTGCTGTCTGCTGGAACGATGAGTCAGCACTTCTTGCCAGGGAACACAACAACGCTAATATCATATCGATCGGTCAGCGGATGGTGAGCCTAGAAACAGCCCGCGACATTGTGGACAGATGGCTTTCCGCGCAATTTCAGAAAGGACGTCATGAAAGACGGATCAACCAGATCGAGCCTGATTCGTAGGCACTCGTTCTGCATGCTACCCTTGTCATGATGCGCATTCGACACAGTTACGGTAAAATATGAATATGTCGAAGGGCGGAGAAACAGACGCATGAAATGTATCGTATGCCACGTTGATAATAAGAGATCGCTGAAATATTGTGAAAAATGCGGAGCCCCCCTGCCGGTCATCAAGAGAAGCGGTTTCTTCAAAGCGGCAGTGGGTGTAGGGGCCATGGTTATTCTTTTTGCACTCATTGGCCGTTATGCTGATATGCAGCGCCCCCCAAGTTATTCAGCGCTTCAGTTATCAGAAAGTCAGAGAGAGATCTCTCAAAGAGAAGAGGGGAATCAGGAGCGGATAAATCCAGAGGGTTCTCCAATGACAGGGAAGGCAGCAGTGACGGGACAGTCGGAATCGCGGAAGGAGAAAGAGGAAAGAGCAGCCCTGGCAGGTGAAACCCTGCAGGGCGACAGGGAAAATCAGGCAAGACTTACGACAGGATGGGTCCAGATCACTGACCCCTGGGGCAGACAGGTCAGAAGATTCAGATCAGCATTGGCGGGCAATGGCTGGCTGGCATTACCGGCACGGGCCTGTTATGGTGGCAAGAGCTGGCGCTTTTACTCAGACTCAGGTGAAAACGGGGAAATTTCCGGTGGCTTGTGGATCTTTGGTGACAAAGTCGGTTTTTGGCAGCTCGCAGCAAAAGGCGGGATGTCTGACGGGCCTGAGCTTGCACCCTGGAATGAAAAAGAGCCGGTCTCATGGGTGAGCCTTGAATCCACAGCTGAATATAATGGCATTACATTATTGGCCGGCCTCAATATGGGCTATTTTCTTTCCTCGCCTTTGCCCGATTTTATTAATGAATCGGGCATCTTTCTTCAGGGAGACAGGATTGTCGGCTGGTCCTTTGGTGAATTTCTGCCGGAGGCTTATATGTGGAGTGGCGAGGCAGGGACAAACCTAGAATATAAAACCTGGGTGCAATATTTCTACAATATTACCTTTGCCAATGGACGTGAAGAGAAATTTTCCGAGGCACTGGCCATGAAGGAAAGCCGTACCGGCTTAGACCAGCTTAGCTCCTTTGTTGATGGGTTTGCCTTGAAGCCGAAACTGAGCACCGGGGACACACCTGACTACCTCCTGCCCGAAAAAATCCTGAAAAGAATGGGAGCCCTCACGAAAAGCGTTGTGCAGCGGGGTGATGGCGCCAGGGTTCTGAGTGTGCTTAACAGTCAGGTCCTGAAAAACCTCGAAGACATTCCCTTGTTGATCGAAGTTGTTCCGGCGATTCTCGCTGCAGGGGGCTATGAGGCGGCCATTGCTGAGATTGAGGAGACCGGGGCATACCTGGTGCAGAAAACAGGGGATGATGCCCCTGGACTTGACAGCATTCATTTGGAGCTCTATCAGCAGTGGTTAAACTCCCTTGTTGATGACAACACCTTTGATGAGGGATGGCAGGTTTTTACTTCGGCCAGGTACTTTTATCCTGATGACCCCCTTATTCACTTGCTGGGAGTTGAACTTGCGCTAATGAATAATGACTGGGAAGAAGCTGAACGGCTGCTCTATATGAAAAATTATCCGGCCTCTTTTCAGGACCGCTTCGAGCTTCTTGCCAGCGAGATCACGGAGATGAAGGGGCAGGAAGAAAAGATAGTTATATCCTTTCCACACGGATCCAGCAGGATTCCTGTAACCGCGATGATCAATGAAGCAGTTGATCAGAATTTTATCATAGACACAGGCGCGTCAATGGTAACAGTGCCCCTGTCAACGGTTGAAGCCCTGGGACTGAAAAAAGTTCCGGGACAACGCACACTGTGGACTGCCAGCGGGGTTGTTACGGTCAACGAAGTGATCATTGATCAGATAGAAGTCAATGGCTGGGTGGAGTACAATGTGAGGGCCCTGGTCCTTGATATGCCTGATCAGCAGGGACTGGGCCTTCTTGGCCTGAATTATCTTGGAAGGTTTCAGATGGACCTGAGACCTGATGAGGGCACTCTGCTGCTTACGCCCAGATGATGAGTCTGCCGGGGAAAACCTGCTCTGATTAATGGCGGGCCCCCTTTTGTTTATGACATGGATCATGGACGGAAGGCGTCTGTATGGTATGATTAACTGAAATACACCACGAAAGGAGAAGAGAGATGGCACAGTTACTCTATATAGAATCTTCACCGAGAAAAGAGAGGTCTGTCTCAATACGGGTTGCAAAGACCTTCACTGAAGAATATTTAAAGACCCATCCCAATGATTCTGTTGAAACAATTGATTTGTGGAGCAATGAATTTCCTCCCTTTAATGGCGACACTATAAACGCAAAGTACGCGCTGCTCCACGGGGAAGAACATTCAGAAGAGCAGATAAGGGCATGGAAGCCGGTCGAGATACTGATTGACAATTTTAAAAAAGCTGATAAATATCTTATCTCGCTGCCGATGTGGAATTTCGGAATTCCCTATAAACTGAAACATTATATCGATATCCTTGTTCAGCCGGGCTACACATTCAGTTTTTCTCCTGATGAAGGGTACAAGGGACTGGTTACCGGTAAACCTGCAACTGTCGTGTATGCACGGGGCGGGGCATATCAGGCTGGACCAGAGGGACTTGATCTTCAGAAGGCGTATATGGAGCTTGTCCTGGGGTTTATCGGATTTACTGAAATAAAATCTATAGTTGCAGAACCGATGCTCATGGCAACGCCCGAGGAAAAAAAGAAGATCATCCAGTCGGCAGAGGAGCAGGCACGGACTATTGCTGCAGCTTTTTAGCATGGGAGTCAATGTTGATCTGGATCGCTTCTGATAAAAAATAATGTATCGTATATATTATGGCTTAACTATGGCCTATCAAATATAAATTAACTTACCATGAATGAAGGAGGAACCATGCAACAGAGATTAATGAGAACCCACTATGACAGTATGAAAAAACTAGCCCTGATCAGTATAGCGGCCCTTTTCCTTATTACGTCCTGTGCCACAAGCAACAAGACACAAAAGGGTGCGGCGGTTGGCGCTGGAGGCGGAGCAATCGCCGGAGCGATCATCGGCCAGATCATTGGCGGTGACACGAAGGGAACGCTCATAGGCACTGCAATCGGTGCTGCAGTTGGAGGAGCGACAGGCGCGGGTGTCGGAAGAATGATGGACAACCAGGAACGGGATATGAGGCAGGCCCTGGCAGAGTCAGAAGCGGCAGCAGTACGCCGTGAAGGAAACCTTCTCGCTATTACCCTGAAAGGAGACATCACCTTTGATCATAATTCAGCATCAGTCCGGCCAGGACTGTATTCTGAAATTGACCGTATTGGAAATGTGATGCTCCAATATCCCGATACAGTAATCAGGGTGGAAGGCCACACTGACAGTACCGGATCGGAAGATTATAACCTGGAGCTCTCTGCGAGACGGGCGGTGGCTGTGAAAAATTTAATAGTGCAGAAAGGCATTGGACAACACCGGATAGAGACGATTACATTCGGCGAGTCAAGTCCCATTGCCACCAATAGCACTGAGTCGGGACGCCGGTTGAACCGCCGTGTAGAAATAAAAATAGCGCCGAAAAATTATTAAAACATTAAGCGGGGCTCTTCGCGGGCCCCGCTTCCTTTATTTTCTGTTTCTCCCTGAAGTGCAAATTCGATTGTAAACAATTTATAATAAGGTCAGTTTCCCTTTAATCAATAAAGCCACATTTATCTGATGAAGTATCCTGCGTGATTGCCAATGGAAAATTTGCAGCGGAGTGTAGCAGAATTTACAGCACTTGAGGAGATGATCACTGATGGTGGATATCAGCTCTACCATAAAGTCGTTGCCTCCATGCATGAGCTCTGCTTTGCTATTCTGGAGGCTGAAAAAAACAGCAGAACCCGGGCGGTAATAGAAGAAATCATAGAGCCTGCTCGAGAGATTCACGGCAGATCTGTTTTTATCAAGCGTCTTCAGGAATGGCCAAGAAAATATCCCGGGGACTTTGAGACTATAGAGTATTTATGTGACCTCGAAAACAAGTCTCTGTACGGCACGGTCGAATATTACATTGAAGAATACGCACTGAATTCCGCAATAGCGCAGCAGCAGAGAAACAAACTGCATCACCAGTCAGAGATCATACTTGATACACTGCTCAGCAGCGGGGAGGAGAAAAGGATTTTGTCAGTGGGCTGCGGCGGCTGCCGGGACATCCTCAGTATCGAAAAATATATTAAGAATATTCGGAGTGAAATCATTATCAACGACAGAGACAGTGATGCACTGGATTTGTCAAAAGAAAGACTGAAAAACCTGAAGGGCTTGCGCGTGGTTCCTGGCAATATCATTCAGGCATTGAGGACAGCGGAAAAACTTGGCCCCTTTGATTTGATTGTTACAGGAGGACTCTTCGATCACATGTCAGATAAACATGTTTCATTCTTCCTGAAACATGCATTAAAAAAGCATCTCAAGCACGATGGCACGCTCTTTTTTGCCAACGCGGTTGAGGGAAATCCCTTCAGGGTATGGATGGAGTATCTGGCAGACTGGAGGCTTAACTACAGGTCTGAAGATGATATTGTTTCCCTCTTCAATGCCGCAGGCTGTCCTGATCGCTCGATGAGAATTAATAAAGATGAAACAGGCCTGGCTTTTTTTGTTGAAGTGAACGGCAAAGGGCGCGAACTGAATAATGCAGTTCCTTAATTTTATTGATAAGTTAAGCAGAGTGACGATATACTAGCAGATGGAGAGAAGATGTCAGAATTGATCGATGACCTGAAAAAAGAGCATGCTGAAATGAAGGAGTCCTTGAGAGAGCTCAGCAGGATGGATCTCAGCAGCAAAGCAGCGAAAAAGCGATTAATGCAGGTCAGGGAAACATTTATTGAGCACATTCATAAAGAAGATAGAGAAATTTATCCCAGGCTGAAACAGGAATCCGCCGGCGACGGGCAGCTGCTGAGCGTATTAACCTATCTCGAAGAAGAAATTGAACTTATCTCAAAGTTCGTGTTTATCTTTTTTGACAAGTTCTCAAAGAAGCAGTCTTTCCCCGGTTTAGAAAGAGAATTTCACCTCATCTGCTCAACGTTGATAAAAAGGATTGAAAAAGAAGAAGAACTCTTCTTTCCCGAGTTCGAGAAAATCAGCAGGTGATGGTCAGCTCATTATGGAATTTCCCATTGTAATCGCGTCCCCTAATGTTTTATGATTGAATTAGAATGATTACAAAAAAGGATCCTTGTCAATCCGGTAACGGAATAATAACAATATGTTAGACCTGTAGCAAGAAGAACAGTCTCTTTATGGATTATATTTACTCAGCCCTGCAGGTAATGACGCACTGGGATACATATATTGTTGTGCTCGTCTATCTTTTTCTGATGCTCGCCCCCATAATCCTTATTTTCATGATCCTGCATAAAAAGCATGCTCTCAGTGCCCGATACTTCAGGAGACTCTTTCTGCCGTTATTTGAAGCGATTGCAGCAGCAGTGGCCGTGCTGACGCTCTTCCCCATAATATTAGGTATGGGTGATGATGCGCTCTGGGGTTTCCCCCTGAAGATCATGCGCTCATCGCCTGCGGGATTTTTCGGACTTATGAGCATCCTTGTTGTATTGGCTTATATTATCGAAGTTATTCCCCAGCTAAGAAAACTGCAGTCTTTCAAAACACTGATACTGGGCGGTGTTTCTTTGGTCTTTGTGCAGATATTCCTGAGTTTTATAAACCCTGTAGTAGATATAGAGCTAACTGATTATGTGCCCGGATTCTGGTTTGCCTGCGGAACCATACTTGTTTCCGGCGTCCTTTCAAGACTGGGTCACTTTGTTTTTGTTTCATTGACAACTGTGCTGGGGAATAAATTTAATCTTCGGGAGGAAGTTGCTGAGCTGTTGATCCTCCCGGCCATCGCGTCCCTTGGACTTCTGCCTGTTTTTATATACGGGGCATGGCTTGCTTAACAGTACAGAGTAAACAGCTGAATTATGCCTCGCCACAGCAGCCGCGCAGTCTGAATTTATTATCTAAATAATAATAGATATTATTTTTTAATATGCCGTACAATATATTCTGAGACGCACAATATCCCTGTTTCTTTGACTGAAAATAAGTTGTTTTGCTGCGGCATGCGGGGACTCTCTCCCGCTGCCTTCGCTCTGAATCGACACGTATGAAACAACACATTATAAAGGAGGAGTCTAATGGGCAAGTATGATGAGATTTTCAAACGGAGCATTCATGACCCTGAGGGTTTCTGGAGTGAGGCTGCAGAGAATATCGACTGGTATAAAAAATGGGACAAGGTGCTTGACGACTCAAACAAGCCATTCTACCGCTGGTTTTCCGGCGGAGAAATGAACACCTGTTATAATGCTGTTGACCGCCATGTACGGGACGGCAGGGGTGAGCAGACAGCAATTATCTATGACAGCCCGGTTACAGACCAGATTCAGAAAATCTCCTATAAAGAGCTCCTTTCGCATGTGTCCAAATGTGCGGGCGCATTAAAAAGCCTTGGTGTTTCCAAGGGTGATACAGTGATCATCTATATGCCCATGGTACCTCAGGCCGCGGTTGCCATGCTTGCCTGTGCCCGTCTTGGCGCGGTTCATTCTGTTGTGTTTGGAGGGTTTGCCCCCCATGAACTTGCGATACGAATTGATGACTCAAAACCAAAGGTTATTATTACGGCATCCGGCGCGATTGAGGGGAAGAAACTGCTTGAGTACATGCCCATGGTCAACAAGGCTATAGAACTTGCTGATCACAAGCCCGGGAACTGCCTCGTTCTTCAGAGGTCCATTGTCAAGGCTGAATTAATGGAGGGCCGTGATCATGACTGGGATGACATAGTGCCCGCAGCAGAGCCTGTGGATTGTGAGCCGGTACAGGCCACAGACCCCCTCTATATTTTATACACATCAGGCACTACGGGAAAGCCGAAGGGGATTGTCAGGGACAACGGAGGCCATGCAGTTGCTCTGCGCTGGAGCCTGGAAAATATATATGACGTTAAACCGGGTGATGTCTTCTGGTCTGCGTCGGATGTAGGATGGGTAGTCGGGCATTCCTATATTGTATATGCTCCGCTGTTGACCGGTTGCACAACCGTATTTTTTGAAGGGAAGCCTGTGGGTACTCCTGATCCGGGAGCCTTCTGGAGAGTCATATCAGAACATGACGTTAAAGTGCTTTTTACCGCTCCCACGGCATTCCGTGCAATCAAGAGGGATGACCCTGACGGAGAGTATCTGAAAAAATATGATATTTCCGGATTTAAATATCTTTTCCTTGCAGGGGAGCGTCTTGATCCTGATACCTACCACTGGGCGTGCAAATTACTGGACCGTCCTGTTATTGATCACTGGTGGCAGACTGAGACCGGATGGCCTATTACTGCAAACCCGATGGGTATAGAGAAGTTCCCCATTAAACCCGGTTCTTCAACCAAACCGGTTCCGGGTTTTGACGTTCAGATTCTTGATGCGGACGGGAAACAGGTGGAGGCAGGCAAAGAGGGGCTTGTTGCCGTAAAACTGCCGCTCCCTCCCGGAACACTGCCGACCCTCTGGCAGGCGGAACAGCGGTTTCTTGAGGCCTATATAAATGTGCTTCCCGGTTATTATTTCACCAGTGACGGGGGATATATTGATGAAGACGGATATGTGTTTGTCATGGGACGCGTTGATGATGTCATTAATGTGGCAGGGCACAGGCTCTCAACGGGAGAGATGGAAGAGATCGTTGCCACCCATAAAGACGTAGCCGAGTGTGCTGTCTTTGGCGTGGAGGATGAATTAAAAGGGCAGCTTCCTGTGGGGCTTGTTGTGTTAAAAACCGGCATTGAGAGAAAGGAAGATGAGTTGAAACAGGAAATTGTTAAAATGATACGGGAAGAGATAGGAGCGATTGCAAGCCTGAAGCAGGCCGCGATTGTACAGAGACTCCCCAAAACCCGCTCCGGTAAAATACTGAGAGGCACGATGCGCAAAATGGCAGACAGTCAGAAATATTCAATCCCTTCAACGATAGATGACCCGGCAATCCTGGACGAGATAAAAGAGGCCCTCAATCGAATGGGTTATGCTCAATAATACTTAAAATAAGACGGCACAGAGACGCAGAGAATTTATAAATATATTTTCTCCGTGTCTCTGTGGTTCAATCAGATAGTAATGATAAAATCAAAAATGAAGCTGGGAAACTTTGAACTCTTCTGGCTCAATGGCGGCCGCTTTGAGATGGACGGCGGGGCTGTGTTTGGCGTGGTGCCAAAGGTCCTGTGGAAAAAGAAATATCCCTGTAATGAAGAGAATTTTGTCCCAATTGTTTCTTGGCCGATTCTGATAAAGACACCTGAAACGAATATACTGATAGAAACCGGCATCGGGAACAAGCTCACTGACAAGCAGAAGAAGATATTCCGCGTCAGCGAAGACTGGAATGTCTTAAATGATTTAACAGAGCTGGAAGTAAAAAGGGAAGATATTGATTATGTAATCCTTACCCATTATGATTTTGACCACGCCGGCGGGGTACTCACAACTGATGACAGCAATAACATTAACCTTACCTTTCCCAATGCACGACATATTATTCAAAAAGCTGAATGGGAAGATGTCCTCAGTCCCACAATCCGCTCTATCAATACATTTTGGCCGATTAATAACGAGGCATTAAGAGAAAGTGATAAACTCGATCTCAGAGAAGGTGACTCTGAAGTGGTCAAGGGCATTGATCTCATTTTGACAGGCGGCCATAACCGGGGCCACCAGATCGTGAAAATAGTATCAGAGGGGGAAACTGCCTACCACCTCGCTGACCTTCTCCCCACGCATGCTCATTACAACCCTCTCTGGATAATGGCCTACGATAATTTCCCTCTTGACGTAATCAGTCAGAAAGAGATCTATGAGCAAAGGGTCCTGGAGGAAGATGCCTGGATCATTTTTTACCATGATCCTTTTATGACAGCCTGTAAATTTGATGCAGAAGGTAATATCGCAGATAAAATGCCTTGTCTCGGATAATGAGCTGTGACGTCCGCTCTCAAGTTTGCATGTGTGATTCCATGATCATGATTCACTAGAGAGTCAATCTTTCCGGTCTTTCACCAAACCGTATTTTTTATTCAGGCTGTTAAACCAGACTGCTGACTGCTGCTGAATTAAAAAAGCCAGGGCAACCATCATAGTTGTTTGAGGTCCAAATGCCGATGCTGCGAGACCGATCGCAATGGCGAGGTTTCTCAATATCATGCTCAGCACCAGGGTTATCCCGTCTGCCCTGTTAAATAATGTTCTTGCCGCCATGATCCCGGTAACGTAAACAAGAAGGTAAAACACAAGGAGCGCTGTCAATCCTTTTGCAAGCAGTTCAGGGTATGAAATAATCATTTTGGCCTTGATGCTGATGCTCGTAAAGATGATATACATGAGCCCCCATGAGCTGAAACCGGGCAGCAAAGGCCGTATCTGAGAATTAAAATCCTCCACACTGTATTTTTTCATCAAAATCGTGTACGTAATAATTCCCATTGTCATGGGAACAAAAACCACGATTGCTATGTTTTTAAAGATGTTTATGATATCGACAGGGACATATTTGCCTACCATAATATACAGGTAGACCGGCGCCAGGATAGAACCTGCTACAAGACTGGCTGTCGTTAGTTTGACCGCGGCTTTTATATTGCCGTTGAATAGCATTACAAAGGCAATGATCATGTTGCCTCCCGGAATAACAGAAATGATGATCAACCCTGTATACAGCTCGGGATAACCCTTGAGTAATACATTGCCTGTTATATAAGCAACAAGGGGGATAAAGGTGAAATTCAGCAGGAGGTTGGACAGGAGCAGCTTATTGTCACCGAATACCATCAATTCACGGAGCCTGAACCCTATCATGGATGGGTAGACAGTGTACATAATTACCGGCAGCATATAAATCCTCAGCGGAGCTGTATCTACAAAATACCCTGTTACAAGCCCGGCGATAATAACTGCCGGAAGGACATACTTAAGTTGTCTTGACGGGAATGTCAGGATCTTTCTGAACACTATACACCCTCTTAATGCATATGATTATTCCTGTAATAATCATGATATAAGATGTCTGTCTCTGGAATGAGTTATTCCTTTGTCGTAAATTTCTTAAGCTGACGCATTGATTGTACAAATTCAGAATAGAAAATTCATAAAAGATGTCCTGGAAATAAATGTATATATCTCTCGCTACATTGTAACAATCAGGAGAGATTTCATTTATTTTTCAGAGTAAAAATGATAGAATGTGCACCTTAATGGAAGAATAACAGGAGACAAAGAATATGCCTATGGAACGGTTAAAAGTATTATTTCACGTAAATGAGATGGAAAAATGGGACACAGCGCTCGGTAATATGGTAAACCTCCTCAAGGATGCCGGTGAAGGGGCTGTAGATGCGGTTGTACTGGCAAATGGCCCCTCTGTGAATGCCTATGGCAACGAGAATAAACTTGCAGTGATGAAAGAGCTTTCAGTGAAGGGAATCAGGTTTCTTGCCTGCAGGAACTCATTAAGAAAACTCTGTTCCTCCGGGGATTCCTGTATCACCGAGGAAAGCCTGCCTGCTTTTATAGAGGTAGTGCCTGCCGGTATTACAGCGATCATAAAGATTCAGGCTGATGGATATGCCTATGTCAAGCCCTGAGATGAAGGATGCATTGAGTATTTCTGAAAGAGCAGCGTCAGAAGGATCAGGCAACGGTGAATGAGCGTGCAGGTTGATATTGAACCCCTATCTGATATATTTTAAATAATCTGATAACCTTCTTCATTTGTTAAGAAACGTAGCCTTTATTATGCTAAAAAACCTTATCGCATTGTCTGTAACAATACTATTTCTTGCTGTTACTCCTCCGGAAGCAGGAGCAGTCCACAAGAATAAGCTCAACGTTGAGATTGATATTAACAAATCCCGTTTGACCGGTACATCACGGGTGGGGGTAAAAGGAGGGGAAGAGATTGTTGTGCAACACAGAGGTCTGGAAATCCTGAAAATAGTTCAGGATGACAAGGAGCTCCCTGTTCAGCAGCGTGATGGGTATATCATTGTCATGCCGGAAAAATATGGTGTTGTGGAGATATTTTATCAGGCTACATATGACAACTCTTCTTCAACTCAGACAGGCAGAGGGTTTGCCGCCAATGTTATCGACAACAGAGGAGTGTCCCTTACAGGGATATGGTATCCCATTATCGGTGACCTCAATTACTATGATCTTACGGTGACGCTCCCTGTGGGATATGAAGCGATATCAGAGGCAGAGGAGATCAGAAAGAAGGAGAGCAAAGAGAGGGTAGAATTTCAGTTTGTCTTTTCCCATCCTGTTGACGGTATTAATCTTGTAGCCTCTGACAGATACACCATTGTAAAAGACAACCATGAAAATGTTGAAATTTACGCGTATTTTTTCAGGGAGGATCTTCATCTGGCAAAAACCTATATTGAGTATACGAAAAAATATCTGAAATTCTATGAGGACCTTATCGGCCCCTATCCCTATAAACGGTTCGCCATAGTTGAGAATTTTCTGCCAACCGGCTACTCAATGCCTACCTATACGCTCCTTGGAAGCAGTGTTGTCAGGCTACCCTTTATTGTAAAGACTTCCCTGGGGCATGAAATACTGCACCAGTGGTTCGGCAATCTCGTATACATTGATCATGAGACGGGCAACTGGGCGGAAGGTCTCACAACATATCTGGCGGATTACCTTTACCTGGAGCAGGAAAACAAAGGAATGGAATACAGAAAACAGATGCTTATCAGCTATATGAGCTATGTTGATGCTGAGCATGATCTGCCATTGAAATATTTTAAAGGCGGTACAGATAAGGCTTCCCGGGCGATCGGGTATGGCAAGACAGCAATGGTGTTTCATATGCTGAAGAATATTGTTGGAAAGGAAGTGTTTTACGATTCGCTGAGAGATGTCATCAATGAATACAGCTTTCGCAAGGCATCATGGGATAATTTCAGGACTTCCTTTGAGAAAAAATATGGTCAGGACCTTCAATGGTTTTTCAGTCAATGGACGGAAAAGGAGGGACTCTTTGAACTCCGACTTCATGGGACTGAACTCACGCAGAAAGGTGAAGAGTATGAGCTTCATTTCCATATTGACCAGGAAGGAAGTCTCTTTCAGCTGGCCCTTCCTATAACAATATATTATAAAGACCAGGTTTCGTTTGACACCCTCAGGATAAACGATGAAGAGAACAGCTTTGAATTAACCCTGCCGGAGGCGCCGAGCAGGATCGTCCTCGATGAGGATTACGATATTGCAAGGGGGCTCAACAGGGACGAGTATCCTCCTGTCATTTCAGGGCTTCTGGGAGAAGACGAGCTCATCGTTGCTGTTCCGGAAGGCGGAGAAATACTCTATGGAAAAATAATAGAGAAATTTGTAGAACTGGGGGCGGTCGAGAAGCCGGTTGAAGATATTACCATTGCTGATATTGAGGCCGGCTCTCTTGTCCTCTTCGGCAACAGCAGTCAACTGGTTCAACGATTGTACGGCAGTATTTCCGGTTTTGATGCCGGATTCCAGGTCACGGTCAAAAAAAATCCCTGGAACAGAGAGAAAATTATCGCGGTATTTGACGGTACATCGAGGGATGAAGTTGATGCAGCCTACAGGAAAGTAAGACATTACGGCAAGTACAGCAGACTGGCATTTGATAACGGCATAATCAAAGAGAAAGAAATAGCGGAATCTCAGAGGGGTATAGTCATGGAACTGAAAGAGGACGCGACAGCGATAGATATGTCTGCCGTAAATAAACTGTCCGATGTAATCACAAAAGTTGCTGAAAAGAAAATTGTATACGTGGGAGAAGTCCACAATGTTTTTGCCCACCATGCTGTCCAGCTAGACATTATAACGGGCATATACAAGAAGAATAAGAATATAGCGATCGGCATGGAGATGTTCCAGCGGCCTTTCCAGGAAACACTGGACAGTTTTATATCAGGAACCCTGGGTGAACAGGCTTTTCTGAAAGAGTCGGAATACTATAAAAGGTGGAGTTTTGACTACCACCTGTACAAACCTATCCTTGATTTTGCCAGAACAGAAAAAATTCCGCTCGTGGCACTGAATCTGAAACGTGAAATCATTGAAAAAGTTTCTGCCAATGGTCTGGATTTCCTTGATGATCAGGAGAAAGAGGAAATACCGGCGGAACTCGATTTTACGGACGCTGCTTACAGGGAGAGGCTTGAAGAGGTGTTCACCATGCATACCCGTTCACATGAAAGGAACTTTAATAATTTTTACCAGTCCCAGATACTGTGGGATGAAACAATGTCCGAGTCAGTGGACAACTATCTCAGAGAGAATCCTGACCGTCAGATGATCGTGCTGGCAGGCCAGGGCCATCTCCGCTACAGGTCCGGCATTCCCGCAAGAACATACAGGAGAAATAGCTTTGATTATGCGACGATTCTGATTGATGAGGACGTTAAAGCGGATATCGGAGATTTCATTATATTCCCGAAGACTGTTGAGGGAATTACCACCCCGAAGCTTATGGTTTTTCTGGAGGAGATAGAGGACAGGGTAAAGGTCTCGGGTTTTCCTGATGCAAGCGTGTCTGAAAGGGCAGGTCTTAAAGAGCGGGACATAATTCTGTCCATAAATGATGTTGAGGTACGCACTGTCGGTGACCTCAAGATACAACTGCTGTATAAAAAGAAGGGAGACAGTGTCAGGTTGCGGGTCTTGAGAAAGGTAATGTTTTTAGATAAGAACGTGGATATTGAAATAGAGCTGTAGCTGTATGACAATCTTATATGACCTTGAACGAAAAGAATAGGAACAGTGAACGCCGTGCCCTCTGCGGCATCTGCCCTGCCGGCTGCTGGGTGATTGTAACCTATGACAATGAGGGCAGGATCGAGAAAGTCCGCCCTGATGAAAGCTCCAGTCTGGGAGTGATCTGCAGGCTTGGTGAGAGTTCCCCTGACATAGTCTATTCCAAAGACCGTCTGCATTACCCAATGAGAAGAAAAGGCCCCCGGGGGGCCTATGATTTTGAACGGATATCATGGGATGACGCGTACGGAATTATCGTTGAAAAGCTCAATGCCATTAAGAAAAAATATGGACCAGAGGCCCTTTCCATATACACCGGCAGGGGAAGTTTTGAACTGGCGATGTGCGACGTATTCCAGCCGAAAGGGGTAGCTGTTTCCTCTGCTTCCAGTGTGCTCTTCCCCTTTGGGTCTCCAAACACAATGGGAGTAGGCGCGCTGTGCTATGTTTCATTCGCCATGATAGCTCCCCATGTAACCATGGGCAGCATGATGATCAATATGTTTTCAGATATTGAAAATGCCGGTTTGATTGTAGTCTGGGGTGCAAACCCGGCAACAGATTGCCCTCCCCTTGACCTGAACAGGATCATCGAGGCCCAGAACAGGGGAGCGGAAGTGGTGGTCATAGATCCCAGGCGCACCATGACGGCAAAGCTTGTCAACGCAGAATGGGTTCCTGTCCGGCCCGGGACAGACGGTGCACTTGCCCTTGGTATGTGTAATATCCTGATAAGCGAAGAGCTTTATGATGAGGCCTTTATCAGGGAATGGTCAGTTGGCTTTGAGGAGTTTTCCCGATATGTCCAGCATTTCAGGCCTGAAGTTGTTGAGGATATTACCGGGGTGTCTGCTGCTGCAATAGTCAGTCTCGCAAGACGCATTGCTTCAGCAGACGGCGCAAGTCCTGTTATGTACAGCGGCCTCGAGTACAGTGACAGCGGGGTCCAGGCAATACGGGCAACACAGGTGCTCTGGGCCATGGCAGGACAGCTCGATGTCCCGGGAGGACGCTGTTTCAGCATGAGGGAGAACAGCTTTCCCATCAACAAAAATGGCCACATTGAAAACCCTGACGTGAGGAAAGCGCTGGGCCGGGATCGATTCCCTGTTTACAGCTCCTACAGGGGCGAGTCTCATGCGATTGCTTTGCCGGATTCTGTCCTGCATGGGAAGCCATACAAGGTCAGGTCACTGATAATTTTGGGTGGATCCATGATAACTGCCTGGCCTCAGCCTGAGATCTGGAAAAAAACATTAAATGCTCTGGAATTCCTTGTTTGCATAGACCGACAGCTTACAGCGGATGCGGCATATGCTGACATTGTGCTTCCGGGAAGTACCATGTATGAGATCGAATCCTACATGACCTACGGTCCTGTTTTCAGAATTCGCGAAAAAGTCGTTGAGCCTGTTGGTGAAGCAAGAAATGATTTTTTCATTATGGCTGAACTTGCCCAAAGACTCGGTTACGGACACCTCTATCCCCAGAATGAGGAAGAGCTGTTAAGGCATGTATTACAGGGCTCAGGATATTCCCTTGAAGATGTTCAGGAGGCCGGAGGAATTGTTCAGAAAGAGGCGAAAATTATGCAATACCGGAAATGGGAAAAAGGGCTGTTGAGAAAAGACGGTATGCCCGGTTTTGACACTCCCACAGGTAAGTTTGAAATTGCCTCAACAATCCTGGAAGAACATGGCTATGATGCCCTTCCTGTTTACACAGAGCCCCGGGAAGGGCCCCTGTCGAGGCCTGATCTGTCCCGGAAATATCCTCTTGTTTTTAATTCAGGAGCACGGGTTACAACAGATTTCCGTTCCCAGCATCATGGTGTCAGGGCTTTAAATAAGGACCGGCCTGAACCGACGGTCACCATAAACAGAGGAGATGCTGAGCAGCGGGGCATAGAAATGGGTGACATTGTCAGCATCAAAACCCAGAGGGGGAGCGTTCAGATGAGAGCCTTTGTGACAGAAGATATTGTCCAGGGTGCTGTTGATGCGAATATGGGAGGGGGCGGCCCAATAGGACCTGAAGCATGGCAGAAATGCAATATAAATGAGTTGACAGACCTTCAGGCCTATGACCCTGTTTCAGGTTTTCCGGTCTACAAAGCCCTTTTGTGTGAGGTGGAGAAGGTCCTCAAAGGGGAAGGCGCTGCTGCGATCGATTCGGGAGAATATGATGTATCGAGTGTTGCCTTTACAGAAGAACAGTCCCCGGAGCCGGCAGCGCGTATTTATCTCGACCACAATGCCACAACCCCTCTGGATGATGAAGTCCGGAAAGTAATAGTTGAGCATATGGAAGACAACAACGGAAATCCATCCGGTATTTATCACGAAGGGAGAAAAGCTGCGTTGAGCCTTGAATCAGCCCGCAGAAGCCTTTCCCGGCTCCTGAACTGCACCGCCCGCAGGATAGTATTCACCGGCTCCGGATCAGAAGCGAACAACCTTGCCCTGAAAGGTGCAGCCTTTGCACAGGGGGGCAGAAAAAAGCATATCATTACCTCATCGATTGAACACCCGTCAATCCTGGCGGCCTGCGCGTGGCTGGAAACGTACGGCTGTGCTGTAACCTGTCTGAACGTTGATTCAACAGGGATAGTCGACCCCGGTGACCTCGAAAGAGCAATACATCAGGATACCTTTCTCGTCAGCATCATGACGGCCAATAACGAGACAGGATCAATACAGCCTGTATCTGAAATTGCAGAAATATGCAGAAGGAAAAAAGTTATTTTCCATACTGATGCAACCCAGGCTGTCGGTAAAATCGAGGTGGACGTTGAGGAGTATGGAGCAGACCTCCTGACGCTGTCGGGCCACAAGTTTCATGGACCCAAAGGGACAGGGGCCCTTTATATGAGAAAAGGGGTCCTCCTGGATTCGCTCGTTCACGGGGGTAAGCAGGAAAAGGGCATACGGGCCGGTACGGAAAATCTCGCAGGAATAGCAGGCCTTGGCAAGGCCTCCGAACTTGCGGTGCAGAGACTGCCTGAAATGGAAAGAGTCAAACAGATGCGGGACAGTTTGGAGAACCGCATACAGGCCTTAATCTCCGGAGCACGGATGAATGGGCACTGTGATAACCGTCTTCCCAATACGCTCAATATGATGTTGCCGGGGTTCAGAGGAGAATCGCTTGTGATGGCCCTTGACCGGGAAGGTGTCTCCCTGTCATCGGGATCTGCCTGCCGCTCAGGCTCGCCGAAACCGTCTCACGCACTAATGGCCATGGGGCTGACAGAAGAGGAAGCACACTGTTCAATACGGATGACACTTGGCATCGGGAATACCTCTGAAGAAATTCAACGTGTAGTGACGATCCTTGAACGGGTCATAAACAAAACAGCGCATGAGGTGAGGTTTGCCCCCTGCCGTTAATAAAAACAAGGGAATAACAGATGAGTAAAGAATTGATTTTGAAAAAAGAGCGGATCGAGGTAAGGAGCCGCGTAGCACAGACTTACAGCAGCAGCATCGCCACTGATGTGTACCGGGGACTGACCGCTTCCCAGAAATATATCCCGAGTAAATATTTTTATGATGACCGAGGGTCCCGGCTTTTTGATGAAATCTGCTATTTGCCGGAGTATTATCCAACGAGGACAGAGATGTCGATACTCGACAGTGTTGCGTCTGAAATTATGGCGCCTTTTGGTGAGGGAGATATTGTCGAACTGGGATCAGGAGCAAACCGCAAGATACGGGTGCTTCTCGACGCTGTCGGTCCTGAGCGGATATCCTCTTTCCGTTATGTGCCGGTTGATGTGAGCGAGGCAGCACTGATTGCCTCTTCCAAGGAACTGCTGGAGCTCTATCCTGATCTCGAAGTTCTCGGTATTATCGCTGACTTCACGGTCCATCTGAAAGACCTTCCCTCTGACAGGCCGAGGATGATCATTTTTCTGGGCAGTACGATCGGTAACTTTCATGAGCGGGAGAGGAAAAAATTTCTAAGCCTTGTGGCTGAGACAATGACCCCTGATGACAGGTTTCTTATAGGCTTTGATATGATAAAGCAAAAGAAGACACTTGAAGCCGCCTATAACGACTCTCAAGGCCTGACATCCGCTTTTAATAAAAATGTGCTGCATGTGCTTAACCGTGAGTTAAAGGCTGATTTCAATCCCACAGAGTTTAAACACGTAGCTTTTTTTAACGAGGAAATGGAACGGGTGGAGATGCACCTCCAGGCAAAGGAAGATATGGAGATCCGTGTGAAAGATCTCGACCTGACTATTGAACTGGAAAAGGACGAAACCATTCATACGGAGATTTGCGCAAAATTCAGCAGGGAAGGGATCAAGCGCATGGCAGCTGACCTTGGACTTGAAATAAGACGATGGTTCTTTGACGAGAAAGCCTGGTTTTCCCTTGCAGAGCTTGTGCTCAAGGACTAATCTCTTCCATTTTAAGCTTTTTTTCCCAGAACAAACCTGCTGCCGAGATTATTACAAAGTTCATTATAATGAGTACCCAGACTGTTTTTAATCTGACAACAGTTATCATTTTACCTGCTTTGCCAGTATCGGTTCCTTTCCATGAAGAAGCATACAGCTCTGCTTTCGATCTTTTCGTTTCTGACCATGTTTGAGCGGTCCGCTCCAGGGTAGTGCTGAAAAAGTTCTCTAAAATAGTATTTTCTCTCAAGGCGTTCATGGCTGTCTCGATTGTCTCATCCGTTGTCGCGTCAGAAGACAATTTGTTATAGTTCAGATCTCTTTTCAATATATGCATATTAAATTCAAAGTGGAACATGCTTCCATAGGGTCCCGGTGGTTTCTGTATTAAGGCATGTGCGCGTTCTGTTGAAACCGTGTTGAGTGTCAGTACGTCGTCCGCTGTCAGACTGTTATTCCGGTCCTTTCTCTTCAGTTCTTCAATGCTGAAATGGGAATAGAATGTACCGATTTCAGGGTCACTATGTCTGAAGCCATAATCTGTCATGGTTTCTTCATGCCGGAGCCAGGAAAGGCCGCTAATCTTGCCTGTGTAATCATGAACAGCTTCAGGAGTATTGGAGAGGCACAGACCCAGAACAAAGAGAGCGGCGAGGGCGGCCTTCATTAAAAGGGCTGCTGAATATTTCCTGACCTTGCTGTTGATCACTGTCGGATTGATTCCTTTGGCAATTGCGAGCATGAAAAATGCTCCGGCAAGGGTATTAATCCCGACGTCCTTATAGCTCCAGTATCTCGATGGAGTGAGCCACTGGATAAATTCGTCTGCAGTTCCTATGATAAAAACAAGGAATGCTGAGGTGATATAGACGGTCCAGTCATGAATCTTGAAGCTCAGGGCCCGGAAGATTAAAAAAGCCAGAAGGCCGTATTCAAGAAGATGTACCGCTTCCTCCGGGTGTGTTCGTAGTTGTAACGTAGAGTAAATAAATATACTACTGCAGAGTCCAAGCCACGCATACTGGGAGACATTTCTGACCTTAAGCCGACTGATTAGATAATATATAAGTGTGACAAGGACTGCTCCTATAATGAAAAGAACCGCGTAGGTGAAAAACTCAGCCCCCAAAGAGCTGTATACATATTTCTGAATACCGCGGGCTAAGGGTATCGTGGCAAATATTGTGATAATGCATATGATGACCCACAACCATGAATGAATATCCCATTTTTCAGTTTCTTCCCTGATGGCTATCCTCTTATTTTTCTTTGGTTTTCGCGAAATTATGCGTCATGACCGAATATCTCTTTCCTGTAGATGTTACTGTTACGGAACCATCCAGGTCTGTTCTGTAAACATGGGCTCCGTAACTTTTCAGCCGGTTGAGGGCGGCCTCTCCGGGTTGTCCGTATTTATTATTTTCAGCCAGAGATATAATGACGA